>NZ_JBKFAV010000218.1:0-295 GCF_053345825.1 Methylobacterium sp. C33D | reverse complement strand
GCTGACCCCGCCAACGCCGCGCAGCCGGCGCCCGTCCGCCCGCTCGAGGCGCGCGACGTCGTCGGAGCACCGGTCCAGGGCGCGGCGGACCTTCGCCGACAGCGGGCCGCCGCGTTCGGGCTGGGCGCCGCCCATCTCGAACCGCAGGCAGGATGCCAGGTAGCCCTTCAGATCGTCGAAGGCGACGGCCTGCGCTCCCGACGTCAGGAGGATGAGCATCAGGGCGGATCGGGCGAGCATCACGCGCTCCAGGATGGGCGGTCCGCGCGGACAACGCGCGAGCGGGGCGTTGGTC
>NZ_JBKFAV010000217.1:0-296 GCF_053345825.1 Methylobacterium sp. C33D | reverse complement strand
CCTCCGTCACGTAGAATCCCGCCGGTCCGCTTCCGACGACGGCAATGCGATGGGGTTCGGTCATGATGCCAGCCGCTTCGCCTACTCGTCGGCCCCGGGAAGCGGGGGAATCTTCGCCGCGATCACGGGGGTCTCGGCGGCCCGTACCTTGTTGATCTCGATCCACTCCGCCATGCCCGCCGGCATCTGCCAGGATGGATGAATCGCCCCCACAGGGCAGATCGGCGCGCAACCGCCGCAATCGATACAGTTTTCAGGGTCGATGTAGGTCATACTTTCATCGAGATGAAAGCATT
>NZ_JBKFAV010000216.1:0-297 GCF_053345825.1 Methylobacterium sp. C33D | reverse complement strand
ATCGGCCTGCCCGCCGCGGTGCCGCTGCGGGTGACGGGGACCGCCGCGAGCGCGCAATTCGCTGCCTTCACGATCGGATCCGGCACCCTGCAACTCCAGGGCGGCATCGCCTACGCCCTGCTCGGCGCCCTGCTCGGGGCCAAGCTGTCGCTCAGCGTCAGCGACTACGATGCCCTGGCCAGCGCCCGCGTCGACGGGCTGCGCGTCCTCCACGCCCTCGGGGCGAGCCTCAACATGCAGGCCGCGAACTACACCGACATCGTCCAGGCGAATGCCAGCGTCGGTCAGTTGCTGATG
>NZ_JBKFAV010000215.1:0-297 GCF_053345825.1 Methylobacterium sp. C33D | reverse complement strand
GATCCGCCGCGAGACCGCGCAGGATGCCCATCGCGTCGCCATCGCCCCGGGCCTGGATGGCGGGAATTGCGGCAATCCGGTCGGGTTCCGCGGTGCCGGGCCTGGCGGGCAGCACGGCGGCGCGCGCCTCGGTCAGCGCCTGGCGGACGCCCGGGTTGGTCTCGCGGGCGAGCGCCGCGTCGAGGGCCGGCAGTGCCGCCGCATCCCTTGCCTTGAACACCGCGCCGGCGGCGGCGCGGCGCTTGGCCGGGTCGGGGCTCGCGAGCTCGAGCTGCCCGCGGGCGGCCTCGATCGCCC
>NZ_JBKFAV010000214.1:0-298 GCF_053345825.1 Methylobacterium sp. C33D | reverse complement strand
CGACCGGCATGTTCCTGGCGGTGGGCGACATCGTCGGGCGCCCGGTGGACAGGCGGACCCTGACCCGCGGCCTGATGGCGGACTCCCTCTCGACGCTGGTCGCGGGCTGCCTCAACACCTTCCCGCACACCTCGTTCTCCCAGAACGTCGGCCTCGTGAACATGACGCGGGTGCGCAGCCGCTACGTCACGGTCGCGGCGGGCTTCATCATCCTGGGCGCCAGCCTCGTGCCCAAGGTCGCCTTCGCGGTGGCGTCGATCCCGCCGGCCGTGCACGGCGGCGCCGGCATCGTGATCTT
>NZ_JBKFAV010000213.1:0-299 GCF_053345825.1 Methylobacterium sp. C33D | reverse complement strand
CCCTCGCGGAAGTCGCCCTCCGCCAGCAGCGCCAGCGAGGCGTGGAACTCGCGTTCCAGGCAGGCCTCCAGGTTCGGCGCGCCGCGGCCGAGGCGCAGGAGGCACAGCGTCAGGACGGGGCTCGACGGCGCCTTGCTCAGGAGCGTCGCCCGGGTCGCGGCAGCGAAGTCCGAGCCGTTCGCCGCCAGGGCCGACAGGATCTCGTCGACCATGTCGAAGGCGAAGCAGCGGCCGATCACCGCGCGGCGCGCGGCCAGGGGCGCCGGGCCGGGACCCCGCGCACGGCGCGCGATCGCGTC
>NZ_JBKFAV010000212.1:0-299 GCF_053345825.1 Methylobacterium sp. C33D | reverse complement strand
ATCACCGTGATGCCGAAGAAGATCAGCAGTGGGCTCCAGTTCGGCGGCAACGCCGCCGACAGTGCGAGCCAGAGCGGCAGCTCCGGCAGGGGGCGGACCACCTCGATCAGCCGTTGGACCCCGGCGTCGACGAGGCCTCCGAAATAGCCCGCGATGCCGCCGAAGAAGAGCCCGAGCGCGAACGAGATGGCGACGCCCACGAGACCGATGGTGAGCGAGATCCGCGCCCCGTAGATCATGCGCGAGAACAGGTCGCGCCCGAGCTTGTCGGTACCGAGGAGAAACAGGGTACCGGTGTC
>NZ_JBKFAV010000211.1:0-300 GCF_053345825.1 Methylobacterium sp. C33D | reverse complement strand
CCACCTCGATCGCGGTGGCCGTCGAGGAGCAGGGCGCGGCCACGCAGGAGATCGTGCGCAACGTCTCGCAGGCCGCTGTCGGGGCCGGCGAGGTGACGAGCAACATCGCCGGCGTCGCCGGCGCCGCCGAGGAGACCGGCGTCGCCGCCGGCCAAGTCCTCGACGCGGCCTCGGAGCTGTCCCGGCAATCGGAGCACCTGACCGCGGAAGTCAGTCGCTTCCTCGATACCGTCCGGGCGGCCTGACCGGGCCCGGCGCGGCACGCGCCGCGCCCCCGCGCCACCCGCTCTCCCGTACGGG
>NZ_JBKFAV010000210.1:0-301 GCF_053345825.1 Methylobacterium sp. C33D | reverse complement strand
GATCGAGCGCGACAGCACGGCCGTGGCGTCGAGGTGGGCGAACGAGGCGGCCGGCGCCGGGCCGGTCAGGTCGTCGGCCGGCACGTAGATCGCCTGCACCGAGGTGATCGAGCCCTTGGTCGTGGTGGTGATGCGCTCCTGGAGGGCGCCCATGTCGGTGGCGAGCGCGGGCTGGTAGCCCACCGGCGAGGGGATGCGGCCGAGGAGCGCCGACACCTCGGAGCCCGCCTGCGTGAAGCGGAAGATGTTGTCGACGAAGAACAGCACGTCCTGGCCGTCGTCGCGGAACTGCTCGGCGATG
>NZ_JBKFAV010000209.1:0-301 GCF_053345825.1 Methylobacterium sp. C33D | reverse complement strand
CGCACCGCCGCGGCGGCGAACCAGATCAGCGGCAGCGCGGTGGTCAGGCCGGTGAGCATCAGCAGGGCGCGGTCTGCCGGCGCGGCCGGCAGGAACGGCTCGGGCGACAGGACGAGCCAGGCGACCGCGGCCGGCAGGAGCAGCAGGGTCTCGGCCAGGAAGCCGACCAGCGCGTCGACGCGGACGATCTTCCGGGCGAGCCCGTAGAGCGCGAAGGTCACCGCCAGCGACAGCGACACCAGGGGCAGCTCGCCGGCCCAGACCACCGCGGCGGCGACGCCGGTCGCGGCGATGCCGATCG
>NZ_JBKFAV010000021.1:0-116967 GCF_053345825.1 Methylobacterium sp. C33D | reverse complement strand
GCGGCGTCTTCTACGGCAACCTCCTGCCCCCGAACGGCACCGCCTACCTCAACGGCGCCGCCGCCAAGACAGAGTTCGCCGTCGTCCGCGCAGGCCTCAACTACAAGTTCGGCTCATACTGAGATCGGGCCGCGTTGCCCCCGGCTTCCGTGCCGGGAGACGCGGCGGCGGGCGAGGGGGCGCTGGTCCGCCCCATCGTCCGCCGCCGCCGAAGAGCGGCCATCCGGTTGGCCTTCGCATCCCCAGCCCGATCAAACTGGCCGCGAGGTCGGCAGCACCCCGGGAGCGCACGCTCCCGGGGTGTTCCTGCGTTCCGTCACGGAGTGCTGCGGCTCGGGGGGCCGGTGGGCCGCTACCAGTACCGGTTCGGCCAGCAGCGCCGCCCGCCGCGACCGAGGTGGAAGCCGCGCGGGCAGGCCCGACCGACATACCCGCCCCACTGGCCGCCGGCGCGGCATCCACCATACGGCCCGCGATGGCCGTAGGGCCCGCATCCGCCGTAGACGTGCTGGATCAGCGCGTCCTGCGCGGCGGGGAGCGGCACCCCCGCGACGGGCAGCGCCGAGGCCGGCGCGGCGATGCCGACAGTGAGTAGTGCCGCGGCGGCGAGTGACTTGAGCATCAACCCATCTCCAGGACTTGGCCGAGCCGATCTCCGTCGGCGCTGCCCGAATACCTGATCCGGCTGAAGGCTGCATGTCATGAACCGCATTGATTGGCCGTATCGCGAGAGCTTTCCTTTAAGCGCGGCCTCGATACTGCCGATCCACCCGCTCAGGCGCCCGCTCCGCCGGCGATACTGGTGTTCGCCGGACCTGTGGCCCGGTTCAGCCGCTCACTTGGGGAGAGCCGTCGCCGATCCGTCGCTCCGCGGCGATGCGGTATGCTGCTGGCTGCCTGTCTGCCAAGTCCGGTAACCCGCGATGGACCCGGCGAAGACGAGCCCCACGACGGCGAGCGCGATTATCGGAGGCTTGAGGTCGCGCCTTTCCCGTTCCCTGGATCCGCCCACGAAGCCTCCCCTTGGCTCGCCCCGAGTTGCCCGCGCGCCGGAGTGGATCGGTTCGCGTTCCTTATCTCCAAGGTCAATCAGGCGAACGGCGACAGGGATCCGGGGCAACGCCGCCGAACGGGGTTCGTCGTGGCGTGTCCATCGATCGCCGGTGCTTTGCCGTGGGGATCAGTGCCTTCTGCCTCGGATCAACCGGCGTAAGATGCTCGTCGGAAAGGAGCATTCACTCTAGACGCCAGCGCGCATCAAGAAATTCTACTTCTCCATTACGAGAATCGACATTTCTGAAGCGAAGCGCATTACGGCACTGCGCCTGACTTAAGAGTGATACTCAAATATATCGACGATTTGCGCACTATGCACTAAATTATACAGCTTGGCTTGTTCTGAAATAGATATCGAATGCAGGCTTTAGAGAAATTCTCCGGATCTTCAGCGACACATTTCCTGACGCAAGTCTCCATCTGCTTGCTGAAGAGCGCTCCATTTCTCCTAGCGATCCGCTCGAGAGCGGCGCGAAGATGGCGACGATCGCTGTGAGGGTGCTGTCACTGTGGATATTCGCTATGCACGAAATCGAAGCGAGACGGTTTCTGGATGAGGGAGCACGAGACATCAACACCGATTGACAAATCGAAGCCGGCCCCATCGGAACGACCACGGAATCAGATGGCTGCGAAACCCTTGTCGACGACTTGGCCCCGGCACAGGTCGCGGACGTCGGGCGGCCGGAGCGTCGCCCCGGCCGCCGCGTCGATCTCGGGGCCGAGACTCAGCGCAGGAGCTGGAGGACGCCCTGCTGGGCGGAGTTGGCCAGCGACAGGGCCGAGATGCCCATCGACTGGCGGGTCGACAGCGCCTGCGAGTTCGCCGCCTCCTGGTTCAGGTCGGCGTTGGTCAGGTTGGCCGAGCCCGTCTGCAGCACGTTGATCAGCTGCTTGGAGAAGTCCTGGCGGTTCTGAACCACCGACAGGTTCGAGCCCAGGGCGCTCGCCGCGGAGTTCAGGGTCGCGCCCGCCGTGGTCAGGACAGCCAGGGTCTTGTTGACGTCCGCGTTCAGCAGGAAGTTGCCGAGGCCGTTCTGGCTCGACGAGTTGTTCGAGCTGGTGATCGACGACAGGCCCAGGCCGTTCGAGGTCGCGTCGACCGAGGCGACGTTGAGGTTCGAGCTGCCGGTGTCGTTGAACTTAATGTTCATGTCATTGCCCTTGCCGGCAATGAGGTTGACGCCGTTGTAGCTGGCGTCGCTGGCGAGCTGGGTGATCTGGTTGAGCAGGTTGTTGTACTGGCTCGCCAGCGAGGCGCGCTGGGCCGTGCCCGAGATCGACAGGTCGCTGGACACGACGGTGCTGGCGGCGGTGCCGTAGGTCGAGGCGGTGGTGCCCGAGGCGGTGAAGCCCAGCGCCGTCTGGCTGCCGGAGTTCTGGAATTCGACGTCGGCCTGGGCGTTCAGGACGATCTTGGTGCCGGTGCTGTCGACCGAGAAGATCGCGCCGGCGCCGAAGGCGCCGCCGGACGAGGTCGAGGCCGAGCTGACCGCGGCGTTGAGGGCGGCGACCGCCGCGTTGACGCTCGAGGAGGCGGCGAAGTTCGCCGATACCGAGCTGCCGTTGATGGTGAGCAGAACCGTGGAGGAGGCGGTGCTGCTCGTGGTCGGGAACGCGTTGGCGGCGGTG
This sequence comes from Methylobacterium sp. C33D, assembly GCF_053345825.1. Lineage (NCBI taxonomy): Bacteria > Pseudomonadati > Pseudomonadota > Alphaproteobacteria > Hyphomicrobiales > Methylobacteriaceae > Methylobacterium > Methylobacterium sp. C33D. The sequence continues at coordinate 114,279 of NZ_JBKFAV010000021.1, read as the reverse complement.
CCCGTGGTGGAGAGCTGGGTCGAGAGCGCCTGGTTGGCGATCGACTTGGCCTGGCTGACCAGCTTCTGGATCGAGGTGATGCCCTGGTTGGCGGCCTGGATCGACTGGATGCCGTTGGAGATGCCGTCGAGGAGGGTGTTCAGGCTCGAGGAGCGGCCGTCGAGGGCCTGGGAGGTGAAGAAGTTGGTCGGGTTGTCGAGGGCGGAATTGACCGTCTTGCCGGTCGCGAGCCGGTTCTGGGTGGTCGCCATCAACTGGGCGGTATCCTGCAGCGAGAGCAGGTTCTGACGCGTCGCGGCCGACAGGGTGATGGAGGACATGGGGCGTTAACTTTCTGGCTGGTTTCACCGATTCGCGGTGAAAACATTAACCAGGACCGTGCGTTTAGCCTGAGTTAACTGTGGACACATTGGGAAAACATATTGCGCGCCGAAAATGGGAGATCAGCAGAATAGGCGCGGACCAATTCCATCTCAGGTACGCGCGTACGTCTCAGTCTCTCACCGATGGTTGCATGATCGACAATTCTGGGCCGGCCACGGCGCGGCGGACACTGACCGATGCCGATGCGAACACGCTGTCGAGCGCGCCAGAGCCCAGACGACCAAGGTGGCGTCTCGGCGCCGGATCCAGCCTTCAGCGGTCGTCGACAGGGCCGATCGTCAGCATGAGTCGCGGGCCGGGGTCCGATCCCCGATGGCTGGAACAAGCAGTAGGCACGAGCCGAAGACCGCCGCGAGCGCCTGAGGCCTCGCTACGCCCGCTCGACGCTGGTGTCTCTAATCCCGTCCGCGCAGTGCGGCGCGACGTCTTCGTCTATGGCTGAGCCGAGATCGACAGAGGCATCGTCGGATCGCCGCACGGCGCTCACGGCGTCGACTCTGGAGATAACGCACGCCGCTTCAATCTCTCTATGACCAGCCAAGGCATGGAACCTTGGCACAGCGAACGAAAAGCCTGTTGCCCGCATCAACGGGCCTCGCTTCCCTCGGTCTACCGCTTGATCCCCGCCCTGATCATCGTCAGTCCGGCGCACAGTCCCAAAACGCTTATGCAGACTCTGCATATCTGGCGCGAGGCATGTGGTATACCAATGCGGCGCGTGCGGTGCGATATCGTTTCTAACGCACCGCACAACAGGACGCTCCCCGTGACCCTCTCCACTGCCCTCGCGCTCCTCCCCTTCGCCGCGATCGCCAACTTCGCGCTCGTCGTGGCGCTGGCTGATCACTTCGACGCTGACCAGCCGGCCGCGGGCTTCACCGATTCGGTGCCGACGCTGGCCTGAGCCAAGCCGGGTCGATCGCAGGCGGCCGAGCCTCAGGAGCACCCGGATCTAAGTTGGCCCGGACAGCGAGCCTCCGGGGCGCGTGCGGCGGCCTGCTCGGCCGTCGCCAAGCGCGGTCCTGGGGCGCCCAACGACTTCGGGGCCGCGTGAGAGCCGCTCTCACGGCAGTGACGCCATCGCATCTCGATCTCGCTCCGCGCGTCGGACAGCGACGATCACTTGGTCACGCTGAGGCACCCGTCGGACGGGCGACCCCTTTTGAGAGGCGGCGGCGGGACGGCTCTTGGGAACGGCGACAGCGACCTGCGTCTGCCGGAAATCGCCCACGCCGATCCGGGAGCCCGGGACCTGCGCGACCACAGCCGGCAGCGCGACGCGCGAGAGGACGAAAGCGTCCGCCCGACCGGCGCGAAAGCGGGCGGTTGCCTCTGGCCACGGGAGGGAGGGGCTGCGTCCGGGTCAGCATGCGGACGGAGGCGCGGAATGTCGTCGTGCCCTCGATCGCCGTGACCCGGAAGCCTTGGCGATGCACCTGCGCCACGTCGGTGATGCCTGACCCGGCCCTGACCAGAGAGGTGCCTGCCAGATCGTAAAAGCCCACTCCGAGATCGATCACCGCGACCGGGAGGGCGGCGGCCGGAGTACCCGAATTCGGGAACAGCGTGACGGCCAGCGGGAGACCGGCCTCGCGGGCGAGATCCGCGCTCAGATCGGCTGTCACGCCGTCGAGCCCTCCATCGGCGGCGCGTCAGACGAGATCAGGCCGGCGGAGGGCGCGTCGACGAGACCGACCCGGAGCGTGCCGGTCGGGGCCAACTCCGCGTTCACGGGCCATCCTGCGTGGGGCTGGCAATCGTCATACTGGCGAGAGTGGCAGAAGCGGCCAGGGAGCAGAGAAGCCACGCGCTGTGGGATCGCAGCGGTGGCACTTTGGTGACACCGTCCCTCTAAGCATCGGGGCTAACCCCTGCTAAGCCTTTGAGAGAATTGGCGCACCCGACACGATTCGAACGTGTGACCTTTGCCTTCGGAGGGCAACGCTCTATCCAGCTGAGCTACGGGTGCAGGCCGTGGCTATTCCGTAGCCCAACCGCGCCGGGAGCGCAACGGCGCCCGTCCCATCGCGTGACGCCGCGGGCGGGTTAGTCGGATCTCCGGCGCGTGTTGCCCCAGCGTCCTTGCCTTCGCGCACCGTTTCCCGGTCCCTGGGCGCCGGGCTTAGGGGTCACGGGGCGGGTACAGGTGGCGGAGGCGACGGGCGGCCGGGACGCGCGGGCGAACAATTTCGGATCCCTGCGACTCCTGTTTGCGGGCCTCGTGATCCTCGCCCACGCCCCCGAACTCGTGGATGGGAACCGGTCGCGGGAGCTGCTGACGCAGGTCTTCGGGACCCTGTCCCTGGGGGAGATCGCCGTCGACGGCTTCTTCCTCGTGAGCGGCTACCTGATCACCGCGAGCTACCGCGCCAAGCGCTCCTTCGGCGACTACCTCGCGCGCCGGGCGCTGCGGATCTATCCGGCCTTCGTGATCGCCTCCCTGCTCTGCATCGCCGTCGTCGCGCCCCTCGGCGGCGGCAATCTCGCGGCCGCCTCGCCACTCGAGACTCTGCTGCGGCTGTCGCTGCTGCTGATGCCTGTGGTGCCGGGCGCCTTCGCCGAGCTGCCCTACCCGCTGCTCAACGGCTCGATGTGGACCATTCCGTGCGAGTTCGGCTGCTACCTGCTGCTCGGCCTCGTCGGCACCGCTCGCGCCCTGCGCCGCCGCGGGCGCTATCTCGGCCTGCTCGCGGGGCTCGGGAGCCTCCTCGCCCTGCGCTGGCTCTGGATGCCGATCGGACATCCGGGCGATGCCCTCGGCTCGCTGTCGGAGATGATCCGCCTCACCTTCGTGTTCTGCTGCGGCGGCGCGTTCCGGCTGTTCGCCGACCGGATCGCCTACACGCGGCGCGGCGCGACCCGCGCCGCCCTGCTGCTCCTGCCGCTGATGTTCAGCCGGCCGCTGGCCGAGCCGGCCTTCGCGATCCTCGGCGGCTACCTGATCTTCTGGTTCGCCCTCGCGGTGCGCCCCATCGCCCTCAGCCGCGCCACCGCCCGGGTCGACCCGTCCTACGGGCTCTACCTCTACGCCTGGCCGGTGCAGAACCTGCTGGTCGCGCGGATCCCCGGGATCTCCCCCTGGACGGTCGCCGCCCTCGCCCTCGCGGCCGCCATCCCCCTCGGCCTGCTGAGCTGGTACCTGATCGAGCGGCCGATGCTCCAGTTTCGGCCGGGATCGGGCGGCGCGCGGCCGGAGCCCGGCGCGATCCCGGCGGCCGGGCCCGCCCTCGGCGCCTGACGCCGGAGCACCCGCGGGGGCCGGTAACCGGCGTCGCCCGGGCGCGTTCTCGATGGACGGTCGGGGCGCGGCCGCGGAGGCGGGACATGACACAGGCTCTGGATCGCGCGGCGCTCGACCGGCTGGTCGCCCTCGGCCGTGACCGGGGCCTCCTCACCGCCGACGATCTGCGCGCCGCGCTGCCCGTCGAGGGCATGGAGGTCGACGCGCTGGTCCTGGTGATGCTGGAGCTGGAGGCGGCGGGCGTGAGCGTCGAGCCGGAGGCCTTCGGCCCCCCGACGGACCGGCCGGTCCCGGTCTCGGTCGCCCTTCCGCCGCCGCGGCCCGGAACGCCGCCGGTCCGGGTCGCGGAGGCGGGGCCGGGCGCGGCCTTCGCGGCGCCCGCCTCCGCTGCGCCGGCCGCCCCGGAGCCGATCCCCGACGACGGCGCGGATGCCGGCCGGACCGTCCTCCTGGCCGGTCTGGCGACTGTGCTGATCCTCGGCGCCGTGCTCCTGATGCTGTGAGCGCCCGGCGCGGAACGCTTCGGGCCGCGGCCCCGTTGGCGAGAGCCGGCCGGAGACGGCCCCGAGGACCCTCGTATCCATGCGTCAGACACCGGACGGAACCCTCGCCCTGCTGATCGCGGCCCTGCGCGAGGGGACGGCGCATGTCGAGGCGCTGCTCACGCTGGCGCGGACGGAGGTCGACGGCAATTTCCGGGCGATCGTGTCGCTGATCGCCATCGTCGGCACGATCCCGGTGCTGCTGATCGTCACCTTCTTCCTCGGCCTCGACGCCGTCGTGAAGCTCCTGGCCGTGCCGTTCGGCGCCGAGGCGCCGGCTGCGCTGATCGTCGCCGCGCCGTTCCTCGTGATCGCGCTCAGCCTCGGCTGGATGGGCGCGCGCCGGATGGCGCTCTCGAACCTCGAGCCCTGGCGGACGTGGCGGCAGGTGAAGCGCGACGTCCGGGAGGTCACGCGCGTCGGCGCGTGATGCCGAGACCGGAAAACTCAAAGGTATCAACGTGTTTTAGAGGAAAGCTCGCGCGCGGTCCGAGCGCGGATCGATAGCGCGCGACGCGCGACGTGCGGTCGGGCGCGTTCAACTGATCTGCCAGGATCCGTGCTCAAAGCTCTGCTTCAACGACTGAATCGTCCGAGCCGGGCCGCACCTAGCCCGTCGGCGCCAGCATGGGGCCGAGGCCCGGATCGAGCGGCACGTCGAGGCGACAGCGCAGGCCCTCGGCCTCGAACGCGAGGTCGACGGTGCCGGCGAGTTCGCGCCGCACGCCGCCGGCGATCAGCCGCGTCCCGAAGCCCACCCGGGTCGGCGCCCGCACCGGCGGGCCGCCGCGCTCCTCCCAGCTGAGCCGCAAGCGCCGCTCCCCGGCCGCGCCGGCGGCGAGCGACCACGCCACGCGGACGCGGCCCTCGCGGACCGAGAGGGCGCCGTACTTGGCGGCGTTGGTGGTCAACTCGTGCACCGTCATGCCGAGGGCCAGCACCTCGCGGGGGCTCAGCGACACGTCCGGCCCGTCCAGGCGGATCTGGTCGCCGCCGGTCCGGTACGGGCCGAGCTCGCTCTCCAGCACCTCGCGCAGGGCGGCCCCGCTCCAGTCCTCGCGGGTCAGGAGGTCGTGAGTCTTGGACAGGGCGAGGATGCGCGCCTCCAGGATCTCCGCGGAGCCGCGGGACTGGCGGGCGAGGGCCTGGACGGTGGCCAGGGTGTTCTTCACCCGGTGGTTCAGCTCGTGCAGCATCGTGCCCTGCTGCGCCTGGAGGGCGCGCCCGCGCTGGATCTCCGCGCGCAGCTCGGCGGTGCTGCGCTGGAGGGTTCCGGCCATGGCGTCGAGCTTGCTGCCGAGCCGGTCGAACTCCGCGGCGCCGCGCAGGCCGGTGCGGGCGGCGAGGTCGCCCGCCTGCCACGCCGCCGCGGTGCGCAGGAGCCGGTCGACCGGGCGCCGGATGAACACCCGTCCGGCCACGAGGGCGGCGGCGAGCGCCAGCGCCGCCCCCAGGGCGATCAGGACCAGCCCGCGGCGGGTGGCGGCGTCGATATCCGCGAAGGCGGTGGCGTAGTCGCGCCCGACGACGACGCGCACTCCCGCCAGCGGGCCGTCCGGCATCGCGGTGGCGATGATCCGCGTCCGGCCGTCCAGGCCGGCGGCGACGCGGACGTCGCTGCCCTGAGCCTCCAGCATGGCGACCCGGTCGGGCGGGATCGGCCTGCCGATCCAGGCCGCCTCGTCCGGGCGGCGGGCGATGATCAGGCCGTCCCGGTCCGTCACGGTGATCGCCGTCTCCGCCTGATGGAGCGCCTGCTCCAGGTGGTCGGAGAGCCAGTCGAGGTCGACGGCGGCGAGCAGGACGCCCGCGGGGGGCCCCGCCGCGTCGCCGGCATGGACGGCCCGGGCGAAGTGGATCGACGGGCGCTTCGTCTGGAAGCCGACCGCGTATCCGCCCACGGCGTAGCCGCCCCGCTCCAGGGCGCGGCGGTGATAGGTCCGGCCGCGGCTCGAATAGGCGCCCGCGGGCGCGCCGGCGCTGTCGCAGATCACGGCCCCGTCGGGATCGGTGAGGGCGATCAGCAGCACGTGCGGCAGCCGCGCGGCCGCCCGCCGCAGGTAGGCGGTGCAGGCCGCCGGCTCCCGCGCCTGCACGGTGGCGTCCCCGGAGATCAGGTCGAGGGCCTGCTGCATCCGCTCGGAGATCTGCGCGAAATCCTCGGCGACGTCCCGCGCGGTGGCGCGGGCGTCGGCCCGCACGGCCGCGTCGCGGCTCGCCCGCAGGGCGACCTCGTTGTAGCCCTGGATCGCCAGCGCCGGGGCGAGGGCGAGCAGGACGAGCAGCAGGATGCGGGTCGTCAGCGACAGGGGCAGAGAGCGTGGGAGCGGGGCGGGGAACCGGAAGCGCGGCGGCATCGACGGTCAGTCGCGACCGGCCATCGTCGCGCGCACCCGCGCGGCCAGGGTCCGCGCGGGGACCGGCCCGGCGATCACCCGGAGCCCCGGTTCGAGGCCGCGAGTGCCGAACGTCGCGGTCCCGGCGCAGCCGGTGATGACCGGGATCTTCCGGTCCGGCGGGCCGGGGCGGGCCGCCTCCGCCGTCTCCCGGCCGCTGAGGCCGCCGGGCAGGCCGACATCGCCGATCGGCGGCCCGGCCAGCGCGCCGGCCGCGTCCGCGTCCGCGAAGCGGCGCCGGATCGGGCGTGGGCGGTCGGCGCGCGCGCGGGCGGAATCGAGGGCGGGACGCCGTCTCATGCCGGCGTTGTTGCAGAACCGGCCGGCCCTTGCCAGTGCGCCGCGCGGTCGCGATCGCGGGATCGCGGGACGGATCGTCTCAGCGCCCGCGGGGCCGGCCGGCCTCCGGACGCAGGTGCAGGAAGCTGCGCTCGCCGGTCGCGGCTTCGGCCACGTGCTGGATCGTGTCGAGCAGATCGGACACGGCCCGCGGCCCGGCCGGGCGGAATCCCGCCTTCGGCTCGACCCAGCGCCCCTGCGTGCGGTTCGCGGCGATCTGCGCCTCGCTCAGCGCGTCGAAATCCCGGCGTCGGGTCATGGCTCAGCCCTCCGCCGGAGACTCTGTCAGGGGCATGGTTGACGAAAGGTTAACGCCGGATCCGCCGGCGGAGCGCGCGCCGACGCGCCGCGAAACGCCGCCGGCTTGATCCCCGGCGCCGACCTCTCTAAACAGCAAAACCCGAGGTAAATCAACAGATTAGTGTGATTATAAACTGCGGCCTCCGGGCCGGCGCGGATCGCGGCCCGGCGTGCGGGTCGCGGTGACCGGTTCCGCCGGACCAGCCATCGGCACACGGGTCGTCGATACCCTGGCGGGTCTGCGGCCGCTCGCGCCGTTCTTCTGCCTGTACGTGACCTTCGGGGCGACGCTCGGCTTCCTGTCCGGCGGGGCGCCGCTGATCCTGCGGGCGCGCGGCGTGGAGCTGGCCGAGGTCGGGCTTCTGCAGCTCATCAACCTGCCGGTCGGGCTCACCTTCCTGTGGGCGCCCCTGCTCGACCGTCTCCGCCTGCCGGTCCTCGGCCACCGGATCGGCTGGATCGCGGCCGCGCAGGCCGCCACGGTGCTCCTGCTGGTCGTCCTGAGCCTCGGCGAGACTTGGCCGCTCCCGGCGCTGCTCGCCCTGGCGATCGCCGCCTGCGCCGGCGTGGCGACCATGGACATCGCCCTGGAGGCCCTGGTGGTCGAGACCGTGCCGGCGGAGCGGCGCGCCTTCGTGGCCTCGGCCAAGCTGTGCGGCGCCTCCCTCGGCGGGATCCTGGGGGTCGGCGTGCTGGTCGGCTCCTACGACAGCCTGGGCTGGCGCTGGGCGGTCCTGGCCTGCGCGGCCCTCGACGCCCTCTGCCTGCTGCCGATCCTGGGCTACCGGGAGGCGCGCCCGCGCGGGGGCGCCGCGGCCGGCGCCGGCCCGGAGCGCTGGTCGGGCTCGCTGGCGCGGCTGCGCCGGCTGGGCGGGCGCGTGCTGGTGCTCGGGGCCTACTTCGCCGCCTCCTACCTCGTGGCCGGGCCCGACACCCTGGCGCTCCTCGATCTCGGCGTCCCGCTCGGGCAGGTCGGCACGCTCACCGGCACCGTGCTCCCCGGCGTGAACCTCGTCATGGCGCTGGCGGCCGGCGGGCTGGCGGCGCGGTTCGGCACGGTCCCGCTGATCGCCGCGGGGGCTCTGGGCGTCCTCGCCTCCGGCGGCCTGATGGTCGTCGCCTGCGCGGGCCGGATGCCGGATCTCGGCGTCGCCGCCGCCGTGCTGAGCTTCGTCGCGGGCGGGTTCCTGGGCGTGCCGGTCTTCAACATGATCTACCGCTGGGCCCAGGGCCCGAGGCCCGCCACCGACTACGCGCTCCTGTTCGGCGCCGCCTTCTTCGCCGCGATGCCGCTGCGGGTGGCCGCCCCGGCGCTCGCCGGCTGGATCGGCTGGCCGGGCTACTTCGCCGCCACCCTGCCGCTCTACGCCGCCGCGGTGGCGTGGCTCGCCGTCGCGGTGGACCGGACCCTGCGCGACGGCGGGGCGGCGCGATGATCGCCGAGGTCGCCGCCCAGGTCCCCGACACGCTCGCGGCCTACCGGGACGGGATCGCCGAGGGCCCCGGCGGCCCGGGGGCGGTGCCCCTCGGCGCCCTGCGCGATCCCGACGTGTTCGACGCGACGCTGGCGGCCTTCGGGGCCGGGTTCGGCGCGGCGTTCCAGACCGCGGACCCCCGGGTCCGGGTCTCGTACTGGAGCCAGTTCTACCTCGCGGCCCTGGCGACGCCGGCGCTGACCGCCCTGCTGCGCCTCGGCCGGCCGCTGCCGCTCGCCTTCGACGCGGTCAGCCTCGAGCTCGACGGGGCCGGCCGCCCGTGCCGCTTCCGCCTGCCCGCGGACGGGCCGGCCTGCGCGGCCTGCCCGGCCCCCGGCCTGACCGGGCTGGTGGAGGCGCATCTGCGCCCGTTCGTGGAGCTGTGCCACGCCCGGTGCGGGATCGCGCCCCGGGTCCTCTGGGGCAACGCCGCGGTGATCCTCGACTACGTCGCCCGGGAACTCGGGGACGGGGCGGGGCCCGGCACCGCCTGTGCGAGCGCCTGCCCCACGGCCTGCTCCGCAGCCCAATCCGCCGCCCGCGCCGCCGCCCGCGCCGCCGCCTGTGACGACGTCGCGGCCTGCCTCGGATGGCGCGCCGGCCCCGCCTGCGCTAGGAGCCCGCTCGAGAGTCCTCTTGCGCAGGCGCTCTGCCCGGGGGCGTCGGGCTGCCGGCGGCGGCGCGTCTGCTGCCTGCGCCACCGCCTCCCGGGGGTGCCGTCCTGCGGCGCGCTCTGCCCCGTCGAGTGCGCCGCCCAACGCTGATCCGAGCCGCGCGATGCTGAAGGCCTTCCTCGCCTATTACCGGCCGTACCGGACGCTGTTCCTGGTGGATTTCGGCTGCGCGGTGCTGTCGGGCCTGCTGGAGCTCGGCTTCCCCATCGCGGTGAAGGGCTTCATCGACAGCCTGCTGCCCCGGCAGGACTGGGGCCTGATCCTGCTCGCCGCGGCCGCGCTGGCGCTGGTCTACGTCGCCAATGCCGGCCTGATGGTGGTGGTCACCTACTGGGGCCACGTGCTCGGCATCAACATCGAGACCACCATGCGGGCGCGGGCCTTCGACCACCTGCAGAAGCTGTCCTTCCGCTTCTACGACGGCCAGAAGACCGGCCACCTCGTCGCCCGGGTGACCAAGGACCTCGAGGAGATCGGCGAGGTCGCCCATCACGGGCCCGAGGACCTGTTCATCGCCGTGATGACGCTGCTGGGCGCCTTCGCGCTGATGCTCTACGTCCACGCGCCGCTGGCGCTGATCACCGCGGCGATCCTGCCGCTGATCGCCTTCGTGTCGATCCGCTACGGCGGCCGCATGACCCGCAACTGGCAGGCCCAGTACGGCCGGGTCGGCGCCTTCAACGCGCGGATCGAGGAGAATGTCGGCGGGATGCGGGTCGTGCAGGCCTTCGCCAACGAGCCCCACGAGCGCGCCCTGTTCGCCCTCGACAATGCCCGTTACCGCGACACGAAGCTCGAGGCCTACCGGCTGATGGCGGCCGGCCTGTCGATCAACTATCTCGGCCTGCGCCTCGTCCAGATCGCGGTGCTGCTCGGCGGCGCCGCCTTCGTGGTCCGGGGCGACCTGACGCCCGGGGGCTTCGTGGGCTTCCTGCTGCTGGTGGGCGTGTTCTACCGGCCGCTGGAGAAGATCGGCGCCGTGGTCGAGACGTATCCGAAGGGGGTCGCGGGCTTCCGCCGCTACCAGGAGTTGCTGGCCACCGCGCCCGACATCACCGACCGTCCGGACGCCCGCGCGGTCGGCGCCCTGCGCGGCGACATCCGTTTCGAAGGGGTCGGCTTCGGCTACGGCCCCGGCCGCCCGGTCTTCACCGGCCTCGACCTCGCGGTCGCGGCCGGCGAGACGGTGGCGTTCGTGGGTCCCTCGGGGGTCGGCAAGACCACCCTCTGCGCGCTGCTGCCGCGCTTCTACGAGGTCGAGGCGGGCCGCATCACGGTGGACGGCATCGACATCCGCGCCATCACGCTGGCGAGCCTGCGCCGCCAGATCGGCATCGTGCAGCAGGACGTGTTCCTGTTCGCCGGCACGATCCGGGAGAACATCGCCTACGGCCGCCTCGACGCCACCGAGGCCGAGATCGACGCCGCCGCGCGGCGCGCCCGGCTCGGCGGGCTGATCGACGGGCTGCCCGAGGGCCTCGACACGGTGGTGGGCGAGCGCGGCGTGCGCCTGTCCGGCGGACAGAAGCAGCGCATCGCCATCGCGCGGGTGTTCCTCAAGAACCCGCCGATCCTGATCCTCGACGAGGCGACCTCGGCGCTCGACACCGAGACCGAGCGGGAGATCCAGCGGGCGCTCGCCGAGCTCGCCCGCGGGCGCACGACCCTGGTGATCGCCCACCGCCTCGCCACCATCCGGGACGCCGACCGCATCGTGGTCCTGGGGGAGGGCGGGGTCGTCGAGGAGGGCCGGCACGCGGCCCTGCTCGCCGCCGGCGGCCCCTACAGCCGCCTGCACGCGGCGCAGTTCGGGCGCGGCGAGACCGGGGCGGGCGTCCTCGCGGCGGAGTGAGGACCGGCCCCGCTAGGGCGGCCCCGCCGCCGCGCTCGACTCGCGCACCACGAGGCGCGTGGGGAACAGCTTCTGGGCGAGGTCGTCCGGCGCCCGCGTCCCCTCGATCAGTTCGACCAGCGTCGCGAAGGCGAACCGGACCATGTCGAGCACCGGGACATCGACCGAGGTCAGGCTCGGCACCGCGTAGGCCCCCTGGCTGAGATTGTCGAAGCCGACGACGCGGATCTCCCCGGGCACCCGCACGCCGCCCTCGTGCAGCGCCCGCAGCACGCCGAGCGCCACCCGGTCGCTGGCGGCCACGACGGCGTCCGGCCGCGCGCCCGGCCCTCTCTCCAGCAGCGCCCGCGCGGCCCGGTGGCCGCCCGCGGCGGTCCCGTCGCAGGCGACCACGAGGGCGTCGCGCAGGGGCAGCCCGGATTCCGCGAGGGCGTCCCGGTACCCGCGGAACCGCTCGGTGGCGGCGGCCGGCCGGCCGGCGTCGCCCGTGAGCAGGCAGATCGACCGGCTCCCCGCCGCGATCAGGTGGCGGACGACCCCGTGGATCGCGTCGCGCTCGGCCCGCGCAGCGTAGTGCGTGCCGGGCACGTCCAGGCCGAACACCACGAACGGGCACCGCTTGGCCTGGAGCAGGCCGATCAGCGGGTCGTCCCGGTCCTCGGGGAAGACCACGAGGCCGTCGACCCGGGCCTCGCTGACCAGGCTGGCGATCCGGCCCGGGCCGTCCGGGTCGTCGCCGCGGCGGCAGCGATGGACCAGGGTGTAGCCCTGCTGGTCGGTGACGGTACCGAAGGTCTGGAGGACGTGGCCGTGATCGGCCTCCACGCCCGGGCAGCCCCCGTCGGCGGCGGGCCCCGGCGCGGGGGCGAACACGCAGGCGACGCTGCGGCTCGGCTTCTTGCGCAGCGACCGGGCCGCGAGGCTGGGCACGAAGTCCAGGTCGCGCATGGCCGTCTCGATGGTCTCGCGCGTGGTCCGGGCGACCTTCTGCGGGTGATTCAGGACCAGCGAGACCGTCTGGAAGCTCACGCCGGCCCGTCGGGCGACGTCCTTGATCGTCGTCTGGCCCATCGTCACCTCGGGAGCCGATCCGGACGGCCGCCGCCCGGCGCGGGCGCGCGGTGCCGCCTCGATCGGTGCGACAGACTAGATCTGTATCGAACCGAGATAAAGTCGCGACCTGTGGGCGAAGACGGCGCCTTCCGGCGCAAAGGCTGCACGAGACCGATTATTCGCGCGCGAAATCCGGGTCGTCCTGCGGATTCTCGGGGGCTTCGGTCCCGCCTTCCGACCGGTCCGCCGGGCGGCATCGCGGGCGGGGATCGGAGCGTCGGGCGCCGCCCCCGAGCCGGAGGCCACGCCCACGATGCACCGTCGCATGGACCGTCGCACGCACCGACGCATGGACCGACGCATGGACCGACGCAGTCCGCTCATCACGCGGCTCGGCGGTCAGGGAGGCCGGGCCGTCGGGCGACGGCCTCCTGTTGACCGTCCCCCGGGCCTCGAAGAGGCCCCGTCAGCCGGCCCGCTCGCGCAGCCGCCGCATCAATCGGAGCAGCACGCCGCGGATATGGGACCGGATCTGGGTGTTCTCTGCCATGGGACGCCGTTCGAAGCGCCTGTTCGCGGCGCCTCATGAAACACATCCCTTGGATGGACCGTTGCTACGTAAAAAGCGGGATCGACGCCGCAGCCGCGCCGCAGAACCACCCGCCAAGGACGTAGCCCGTGGTGCGGATCGACGACGCCCCGCGGGCCGTATGATGGGACCGGATCGTCGACAGAACGCTCCTGATGTGCGCGCGCAGCTTGTCCTTGCGGAGCGCGGCCGTCTCGGCGCTCGGGTTGGGCGGGTTGGCGGAGGTCGACATGTCACGGGGCCCCGGCTCAGGCGCGCCACCGCTCCGGGCCGTCGGACGACGGCGGGGGGACGCTGGACATTCTTGTAAGCGATACCGTGAGCGGAATCTCGGCCGGCTCGCGTAGTACCGGGCAAACTCCATGTTTTAGATACATTAAGGTTTATCGAGCCGAAGACCTTTCCCAGTCGTGTTTCGCACTACGTAGAGATATCCGGACGATCGCCGCGGGGCGGCAGCAGGGGGGGTCGGTGTCCGAGCGCTTCTACTTCGACCTCGAGAGCGGCGAGGAGACGATCCGGGACGACGACGGCGTGGAGGTCGGCAGCCTGGAGGAGGCCATGGCCGAGGCGCGCAGCGTCATCGCCGAGATGGCCGACGAGGTCTGCGCGGAAGATCCCGACCGGTCCTGGAGCCTGGTCGTGCGCGATGCCGCCGGCTACGCCCGCCACCGGCTGCCGATCCGGCGGTAGCGCCTGCCCGGGACGCCCGGCACGGCGCCGGGCGGCGCCCGACAAGAAGCCCGCCGCGGCCTGGCCGGGCGGGCTTGAGGTGATCTCGTCTCGGAGAAGGCCCGACCGTAGACCCGGGACGCGGCACCCGCATCCCCCATCCGGATGAGAAGCGCGCACGTTCCCGCGACTGCTGGCAAACGGGCGGCCCGCGACCGCTCGGCCCGCACCCGGCCGGCGCGCGGCGCGCCCTACCAGGTCGTGCCCGGCCGGGGCGCGGGGGCGTAGCGGCGGACCATGGCGGCGCAGAACTCCGCGAACTCGGTGCGGACCAGCGGCGCGCTGGTGTGGTGGGGCGAGATCCCCCGGTGCTCCGGAGTGAAGCAGAAGGTGACGGTGACGTCGAAATCCCGCAGCGCCGCCATCTGCCGGTCGAACCAGTCGAGCGCGCCGGGGCGGAAGCTGTCGGCCCAGGACAGGCCGGTGCGCAGGTAGCGCACGCCGAGCCGCTTCATCCACGCGACGGCCTCGTCGAGCCGGTGGTCCTCGAAGTGGAACCACTGGCACAGGCCGATCTCCGGCGCGTGGCGGGCGAAGCTCTCCAGGGCGATCTTCGGGGTGCCGTCCTGCCGGAGCAGGCCCATGTGGAAGTGCCGGTAGTACGAGGAGCCCTCGGCCTCCTTGTGGCGGGTGGTGGCCTCCCATTCCCGCGGCAGGTCGTAGAGGCTGTACCAGTGGATCCGCGGCGCCCGGCCGGCGAGCAGCTCGAGGGTCCGGCGCAGGCCCCAATCCTGGACCTCCTCGGCGCCGAAGGTCGAGACGCCGACCTCCGAGACCCAGACCGGCAGGTCGGTGACCGCGCGGATCTCCTCCAGCTTGGCCGGCCAGTCGTGGATCGACCACAGGTTCCAGTCGAGGGGGAAGCCGTGCACCGCGACCGCGTCGACCGCGTCGAGGACGCCGCGGCCCGCCATGTTGCGGATGAAGACCGGGTCGATCGGCGAGATGCCGCCGAGGACGCGGAGCAGGTTCGGGTTCGCCGCCCGGACCGCGTGGCCCGCCTCCTTGGCCATCTCGGCGAAGAGCAGCCAGTCGGGGTCGATCTCGGGATCCCAGTGCGACTTGTTGTTGGGCTCGTTCCAGAGCATCACCGAGTCGATCATCGCGTTCCCCCGCGTCCGTGAGCCCGCGCCCGCGCGGGGTATGCGGCCCCCACCCCGTAGGGGACCGGCGCGGTGCGGCAGAGATAGACCTCCGCCTCGGGCCGGGCCGCGATGGCGAAGCCGCTCGCCCGCAGCATCGCCTCGATGCCGGCGCGGTTGGGGATCCACCAGTTCGTCCAGTCATGCGCGTAGGCGCGCTCGACGAAGTGCATCCGCGGGTAACCGGGCCGCTCGAACGGGTCCATGTCCCAGAAATCGTAATCCTCGGCGACCGGCTCGACGGCCCGGCTGCCGCGCAGCATCGACTGGAACACCAGGAGGTCGCCGGCCACGTGCTCGCGGATCAGGTCGAGGGCGAGCAGCGGGTGGCGCAGGTGGTAGAGCACCCCCATGAACAGCACCACGTCGAACCGCTCGCCCAGGGCCCCCACGTCGTAGACCGAGAGGTTGCGGAACTCGATGTCGTGGCCGAGCCGTGCGGCGGCGAAGCGGGCCTGGGCGAGGTAGCGGTCGTCGGAATCGAGGCCGAGCACGCGGGCCGCGCCGCGCCGCTTCATCGCGATGGCGTAGAAGCCGCCGTTGCAGCCGATGTCGAGGACGCTCTTGCCGGTGAGGTCGGCGGGCAGCGCGTCGGCGAAGCGCCGCCACTTCACGCCCGGATAGTCGCCGAGGAAATGGTCCGGGGCGGTCCAGACGCCGTCGCCGAGGTCGATGTTGTGGAACCAGGGGCCGAGGGCGTCGGCCCGCCGCCGCAGCTCTTCGGCCGTCATGGTGCGGTCCGTTCGTTGATCGACACGACCCGCCCGCCGCCGGGCCAGAGGGCGAGTTCGCTGAGAGAGGCCGGGTCGACGACGATCCGGTCGTAGGCGTCGAGGCCGAGGCCGAGGAGTCCGAGCAGGACGGCCCGGATGACGTCGCCGTGGCTCACCAGGATCACGGGCGCGCCGTCCGCCGCGAAGCGGGCGAGGACCCGGCCGATACGTCCCTGCGCCTCCGCCATGCTCTCGCCCCCCGGCGGGCGGGCGGTCGCGCGCTCCGCGTTCCAGGCGGCCCAGAGGGGATCGGCCGCGAGGGCGTCGAAGCCGCGGCCCGTCCAGGCGCCGGTCTCGATCTCGTCGAGGTCGGGCTCGGTCGCGACCGTCAGGCCGAGGGCCGCGGCGATCGGCGCGGCGGTCTCGGCGGCGCGCGCGCGCGGGCTCGCCAGCAGGGTGCCGGCGCCGCTGCCGGCGAGGCGGCGGGCGAGGGCGCCGGCGAGGGCCCGGGCCTCGGCGCGGCCGGCCTCGCTCAGGGAGACGCCCGGCATGCGCCCGCACAGGATCCGGCCGAGCCGGTCGTGGCTGCCGTGGCGGACGAGGAAGACCTGCCTCATGCGGGGCGCCCCGCCGGAAGCGCGGCGCCGGGCGTCAGCGACCGGGCGGCCGGTCCAGCGCCCGCCGGTGCGCCGACCGCCCTCACGCGCCCTCGCCCGCCGCGAAGCGCAGGGTCCGCTCCCGCGCCTCGGCGTCGGTGAACTGCCGGGGCGGCGACTTCATGAAGTAGCTCGACGGCCCCTCCAGGGCCCCGCCGAGACCCCGGTCGAGGGCGAGGCGGGCGCACCGCACCGCGTCGATCACGATGCCGGCCGAGTTCGGCGAGTCCCAGACTTCGAGCTTCAGCTCGATGTTCAGGGGCACGCCGCCGAAGGCGGTGCCCTCCAGCCGGATATGCGCCCATTTCCGGTCGGTCAGCCACGGCACGTGGTCGCTCGGGCCGACATGGATGTCGCCCGGCGCCAGGGCTCCGTCGAGCTGGCTCGTCACCGCCCGGGTCTTCGAGAGCTTCTTCGATTCCAGCCGCTCGCGCTCCAGCATGTTCAGGAAGTCGGCGTTGCCGCCGAAATTGAGCTGGTAGGTCCGGTCCAGCCGGACGCCGCGCTCGCGCAGGAGATTGGCCAGCACCCGGTGCACGATCGTGGCGCCGACCTGGCTCTTGATGTCGTCCCCGACGATCGGCAGCCCCCGCGCGGCGAAGCGCTCCGCCCATTCCGGGTTCGACGCGATGAAGACCGGGATGCAGTTCACGAAGGCGCAGCCGGCCTGGAGCGCGCAGGCCGCGTAGAACTCGGTCGCCCCTTGGGAGCCCACCGGCAGGTAGGAGACCAGCACCTGCGTGCCGGTGCGCCGCAGTTCGGCCGCCACGTCGGCGACCGGCTCGGAGGACTCCGCCACCACGCCCTCGAGGTAGCGGCCGATCCCGTCGAGCGTCGGCCCGCGCCGGACCGTGACGCCGGTCTCCGGCACCGCGGCGAAGACCTGCGTGTTGTTGGGCTGGGCCAGGATCGCCGCGGCGAGGTCGCGCCCGACCTTGGCGGCGGCGACGTCGAAGGCCGCGACCACCGCGATGTCGCGCACCCGGTAACCGCCGAGATCCGGCGACATCAGGCCGGGCACGGGCTCGCCGGGCGCCGCGTCGCGGTAATGGTGCAGCCCCTGCACGAAGGACGAGGCGCAGTTGCCGATCCCGACGAGGCCGACGCGGATGGGGGCGGCGTCCATCAGCGCCTCGGCCGCCCGGGGCGTGGCTCAGCCGGCGACAACGGCGCGCTCCTCGATGGCCGGACGGGCCCGGCGCGGGGCGATCTCGCGGGAGAACCACGCGATCGTCGCCTCCAGCCCCTCCTCCAGGGGCACCCGGGGCGACCAGCCGAGCAGGGTCTCGGCGCGGGTGATGTCCGGCCGGCGGCGCTGGGGGTCGTCCACCGGCAGCGGCCGGCGCACGATCCGCGACGGCGTCTCCGTCATCCGCACCACGAGGTCGACCAGCGCGCCGACCGTCAGCTCGCGGGGGTTGCCGAGGTTGACCGGGCCGGCGAGGGGCGTCTCCGTCGCCATCAGCCGCAGGAGCCCGTCCACCAGGTCGCTGACGTAGCAGAAGGAGCGGGTCTGCTCGCCGTTGCCGTAGACCGTGATGTCGTCGCAGGCGAGCGCTTGGCAGATCACGTTGGAGACGACCCGGCCGTCGTCGGCGCGCATCCGCGGACCGTAGGTGTTGAAGATCCGCGCGACGCGGATGTCGAGGCCGTGCTGGCGCTCGAAATCGAAGGTCAGGGTCTCGGCGGAGCGCTTGCCCTCGTCGTAGCAGGCCCGCGGCCCGGTCGGGTTGACGTTGCCCCAGTAGGATTCCTGCTGCGGGTGCCGCTCCGGATCGCCGTAGACCTCGCTGGTGGAGGCCTGGAGGAAGCGCGCCCCGGCATCCCGGGCGACTTCCAGCAGCCGTCCGGTGCCCAGCACGCTGGTCATCATCGTGTGGACCGGGTCGGCTTGGTAGTGCGGCGGCGAGGCCGCGCAGGCGAGGTTGAACACCCGGTCGAACCGCGGCAGCGCCGGCAGCGGCTCGGTCACGTCCGCCTCGACGAAGTCGAACCGCGCCTCGTTGGCGAGATGGGCGAGGTTCGACCGCCGCCCGGTCAGCAGGCTGTCGACACAGGTGACGCGCGCCCCGTCGGCGAGGAGCGCGTCGATCAGATGCGAGCCGATGAACCCGGCGCCGCCGGCGACGAGGACTCGGATGCCGCTCCTGGTTCCCACCATCATTCTCCCGAGTGCCTAGTGACCGATGATCGCGAGATCGGGCGCGGGCGCGCGCGCCCTGCAGAGATAGCGCTCCAACTCCGCGGCGCGGGCGGCGGCGGTGTGCCGCGCCAGGATCGCCGCGCGGGCGGCCGCACCCAGCCGCCGCCGCTCCGCCTCGGCGCGACCGCGCAGGACGGCGAGGACGGCGTCCGGACCGTCGGGCAGCAGGATCTCGCGCTCGGGGACGAGCAGGGTGTCGAGACCGTCCCAGGCGTCGGAGAGCACCGGCGTGCCGCAGGCGCCCGCCTCGAACAGGCGCACGCTCGGGCTCCAGCCGGCCCGGACCATGTCGGCGCGGGTGACGTTCAGGGTGTAGCGGCTCGCCCCGTAGAAGTCGGGGTGCCGGTCCGGCAGCAGGTGCTCGATCCGCGCCACGTTGGCGGGCCAGTCGATCCCGGCCGGGTACTGCGGACCCGCCACCGCGAAGCGGAGTTCGGGCGCGCGGCGGGCCGGCTCGATCAGCAGGCGCTCCAGCGTGGGCTGCCGGTCCGGGCTGTAGGTCCCGAGATAGGAGAGATCGTAGCGCGCCGCTCGGTCGAGAGCCGGGTACGCCTCGGGATCGACCGAGCAGTAGAGGGCTTCGGCCACGGGCGCGCCGTAGGCCCGCTCCAGGCGCCGCAGGGTCGGGCCGCCCGTGAAGGACAGGTAGAGGTCGTAATCCCGGATCTGCCCGGCCGCGAGGTAGGCGCAGGTGCCGGCCTCCAGGGCGGCCAGGGTCACGGGCGTGTCGATGTCGTAGAAGGCCCGGGTTCCCCGGGCCCAGTCGAGCACGCGGGCCCCCGCCGCGATGCCCTCCGGCACGTAGGAGCCGACGATCACGGCCTCCGCCCCGGCGATGGCGGCGCGGTGCGCGTCGAGCCCGTCGAGATCGGCGTAGAGGGCGAGATCGCAGAAGCCCGGATCGGGCAGGTCGCGGTGCTCGGCGTACCAGGGCACGTCGCGCTCCAGGAACAGGACGGCGTGGCCGCGGGCCGCGAAGGCCTTGAGGAGCGCCCGGTAGGTGGTCGCGTGGCCGTTCCCCCAGGACGAGGACAGGCTCAGGCCCAGGACGACGACGCGCATCGGGCGCGCGCTCACGCGACGCTCCGCCGGGTCGCGTCCGCCTTGCGGGCCGCCTCCGCCCGCAGGATCGCGTCGACCTCGACCGCCCGGTGCGCGTAGGTGTGCTCGGCGGTGATGCGCCGGCGGGCGGCCTCGCCGACGGCGCGGGCCCGCTCCGGGGTGAGGGCGGCGACGTGGTCGGCGACGTCGCGCCCGTCCCGGGCGACCAGCACCTCGCTCCCTTCGTCGAGGAACAGGCCGAGCCCCTCCCAGGCGTCGGTGATCAGGCAGGCGCCGGCGCCGGCCGCCTCGAACACCCGGGTGGCGGGGGAGAAGCCGACCGCCGCCATGCTGTCGCGGGCGATGTTCAGGACGGCGAGGGGCGTCGTGTTGAAGGCGTTGTGCTCGCGCGTGTAGACGTGGCCGAGATGCCGGACGTTGAGCGGCAGGCCGCGGCTCTCCCAGCCGTTGCCGCCGATGAGGAAAGACCGCTCCGGCAGGCGCGCCGCCGCCGCGAGGAAGAATTTCTCTACTCTTGCCTCGCGGTCCGGCAGGCGGTTGCCCAGGAAGGCGAGGTCGGCCGCGAAGCGCGGCTCCGGCGGCACCGGGAAATGGGTCTCCGGATCGAGCGCGTTGTAGATCGGGATGCAGGCGCGGGCGCCGAAGCCCTCGTAGGCCGCGACCACCGGCGGGCCGCCGCCGTAGGTGAGCACGAGGTCGAGGTCCGGCAGGGCGCGGCGGAGCGCGTGGTCGGGATCGGCGCGCATCTCGGCGAGCGTCGCCGGGGCGTCGACATCCCAGAAGATCCGCAGAGCCTCGGGGCGCGACGCCGCGATCACGCCCTGGAGCAGCGCGTCGTCGAACACGCCGACGCCGCTCGCCTTGACGACCACGTCGGCCCGCGCGGCCTCTGCGGTGACCGCGCGCGCCGCCTCGATCGTCGCCGGGTAGACCGTCACCGCCGCGTAGGGCGGCGGCTCGATGTCCCGGTGCTGCTGCCGGTCGAAGGCGTCCGGCTCGTAGAAGGTGATGGTGTGGCCGTGCCGCGCCAGGGCTGCGAGCATGCCCCGGTAATAGGTGGCGGCGCCGTTCCAGTAGGACGATAGCAGGGAGGAGCCGTAGAAGGCGATTCTCACGCGGTGGCCTCCAGGGTGGCGGGCGCCCGCAGGCCGGCGGCGATGGACAGGAGTTCCTCGGCCCGGTGCGCGCAGGTGTGGCGCGCCCGGATCGTGGCGAGGCCGGAGGCCGCGAGGGCGCGGCGCAGCTCGGGATCAGTCCGGAGGGCGCGCAGGTGGCTCTCCATCTCGGCGCCGGTGCGGGCGACGCGGTAGTCCAGGCCCGGCCGGAACAGCGCTTCCGCGTCGTCCCAGGGCGCGCAGACCAGCGGGATGCCGCAGGCGAGAGCCTCGAACACCCGGATCGTCGGGATGCCGGGCAGCCGCTCCACGTAGAAGCGCCGGGGCACGTGCACGGTGGCGAGATGGCGGGCGAACAGGCCGGGCGCGGCGGCGTTCGGCGCCCAGCCGTGATAGCGGGCGCCGGTGCGCCCGAGCGTCGCGAGCGCCGCCGCGGGGTAGCGCACGCCGTAGACGTCCAGCGGCAGGCCGACCTGCGCGGCCGGGCGGAACAGGTAGGTCTCGAGCTCCGCGCTGCGCTCGTCGTCACCCCAGTTGCCGATCCAGATCAGGCCGGCGCGGGCCGCCTCTTCCGCAGGCGGCCGGAACAGACGCGTGTCGGCCGCCTCGTGCCAGACGAAGGCGCGGCGGCCCCAGCCCTTCGCCCGGTAGACGGCGGCCAGGGTCTCGCCGAAGGCGAGCACGCCGTCGTAGCCGGAGAGGTCGAAGCGCTCCATCTCCGCCGGGGCGCTCACCGCCCGGTGGTGGGTGTCGTGGAACAGGAGCGTGTAGCGCGCCCCGCGGCGCCGGGCGGCGCCGAGCGCCGCCACGAGGGCCGGCTCGCTCCACTCGTGGACCAGCACGAGGTCGCATTCCGCCACGCGCTCCACCACCGCGTCGACCGCCGCGTAGCGGTCGGACGCCAGCTCCGGATAGGCCGCCCGGTAGGCGTCGAGGCCGGCCGCGCCGTGGTCGCGCAGGAGATTCGCGAGACTCCAGGCCCCCTCGGGCTCGTAGGCCGCGACGGCGTGGCCGCGCGCCCGCAGTTCGCGCAGGACGCCGCGCAGGAAATGCGCGTTGCCGTGGTTCCAGCACGAGGCCAGCGAGTGGGTGAAGTAGGCGATCCTCATGCCGCGGCCCCGCCGAGCCGGGCCGGCGCCCCGTCGCGGAGGCCGCGCAGCACCCCGAGCACGCCCTCGGTCATCGCCTCGACCCCGTAGCGGGCGGCGCGATCGGCCGCGGCCGCTCCGGCGGCGTCGCGCCGGGCGGGATCGTCCAGCAGGTCCCGCACGGCCCGCGCGGCGGCCGCGTCGTCGTCCGCGCCCACGAAGGCGGCGGCCCCGTCCCACAGCTCGCGGAAGACCGGCATGTCGGACAGCACGAGGGCGCAGCCCGCGGCGGCGGCCTCCAGCACGGCGAGGCCGAACGGCTCGTAGCGGGCGAGCGAGACGAAGACCGGGCGGCCGGCGAGTTCCGCGGCGATCCCGGCATCGTCGAGCCGCCCGAGACGCCGCAGGTGGCGCGTCTCGACCCGCGCGCCGTTCGGCCCGTCGACGGGGCCGGCGGCGCGCAGCGGCACCGGCAGGCGGGCGGCGAGGCGGTCGAGGGCGGCGGCGTTCTTCGCCCGGTCCCAGAGGCGCCCGGCGGTGAAGGCGAAGGGTTCCGCGGCCCGGGGCCGCGCGGCGCCCGGCGCGCGGCCGTTGCGGACCACCGCGGGCGGCCGCGCGAGGCCGCAGACCCGGGCGGTGGCGAGGGCGTGCGCCCGGGTGGGGGCGAGCAGGGCGTCGGCGGCGCGGCACCCCCGCGCGGTGAGGTCGTGGCGCCACGCGAGGTCGGCCGGGAGCGGCCCGGTCTCGACGGCGTCCCACCACGTCGCCACGCAGGAATGGCACACGGCCACCACCGGCACGGGGAAATCGGCGAGGGCCATGGCGGGGCTGTGCAGGTGCACGAGATCCGCGCCCACGGTCCGGGCGAGCCCGGCCAGGGCCCGCGCGGCGTCCAGCACGGCGCCGGGCGTCGCGGCGGTCCAGTCCAGGGGCAGCCCGGTGGTGCGGATCTGCGCGCCCGTGGCCCCCTCGGCCGCCGCGATCCGCGCCGCGGAGGGGGCCGGGCCCAGGACCGCCACGGTCACGGCGAGGCCCCGCCGGACCAGGCCGGCCGCGAGGTCGAGGCTGTACTGCCAGACGCCGCCCACCGCGTCCGCGCTCATCAGGACGTGCGGCGCCGCTGCCGGGGCGGGGTTCAGCAGCACCCGCATGCGGCCTCCAGCTCGGGCAGGGGCAGGGGGCGCTCGTCCTGGATCTCGCTGAACTGCGCGAACTGGCCGAGGTAGTGGGCGTGCGCCCGCTCCCAGGCCCGGTCGTCGGGCTCGCCCCAGAGGCGGCGGTAATCCGGGGAGCTCGGATAGGGGTAGAGCGGCACCGGGTCGTTCGCCCAGACGCCCTGGCCGCGCAGGCGGTCGCGCCACGCCGCCACGAGGTCGGGGTCGTCGCCCGCGACCGCGATCAGGTTCGCCTGCACGAACGGCACGGTGCGGCGCGCGTGGATCAGCCGCTCGGCGAGGTCGTCGGTCGAGGCGCGGCAGCGCTTGTCGAGGGCGGCGCGGCCCGCCTCGGTCAGGCTCTCGATCCCGGCCTCGATGGAGACGCAGCCCGCCGCCCCGAGGAGGTCGAGCAGGTCGGGCTTCCACAGGTCGATCCGGGTCTGGATCCCGAAGCGCAGGTCCCGGGCGACCAGCGCCTCCAGGAGCGGCTTCTGCGGCAGGAAGATCTCGTCGACGAAGTAGACGTAGGTGACGCCCTGCGCGATCAGCCCGTCGATCTCGTCGAGGACGATGGGGAGCTCCCGGCGGCGATAGGCGTCGCGGAAGTCGATCTTGGCGCAGAACGAGCAGGTGTAGGGGCAGCCGCGCGAGGCCTCGACCTCCGCGCCCGGGCCGTCCGGCGCGGCGTCGAACCGGTGGTGGTGGTGCCGGTGCCGGGCGATCCAGTGATCCGGCCAGCGCAGGGCCGGCAGATCGGTGAAGCGGCCGGCCTGGGGCGGGCCGGTCACCGCGACCGCCCCGTCGTCGCGGACGGCGAGGCCGGGCACGGCCCGCAGGGTGTCCGGGCGCAGGTCGGGCAGGCCGGCGAGCCGGGCGACGACCTCCTCGCACTCGCCGCGCACGACGACCGCGCAGCCGAGCTTGTCGAGGACCGGGCGCGGCGTCGCGGAGCCGTGGGGGCCGACCGCCACGGTCGTCCCGCCCCGGCCCGCCAGGGTGTCGAGGAACAGGCGGGGCACCCGCAGCTCCGGCGGGGCGCAGCGCCAGAACAGGTAGGTGGGGGCGGTCGCCACCACCGTCATGGCGGGGGCGAAGGCGGCCACGCGGTCGGCGGCGGCCCCGGCGGTCAGGCCCTCGAGATGCGCGTCCACGAGCAGCGTCTCGTGGCCGGCGGCCGCCAGCAGCGCCGCGGAATAACCGAGCTCGAGCGGCAGGTGCGGCTCGCGGCAGCCGAAATAGATGCTGTTGCGGAAGTCCCAGGGCGGGTTGACCAGGGCGACCCTCACGCGGCCGCTCCCGCGATCGGTGCCGCGATCGGTGCCGCGCCGTCCGACGGTGCGCGCGCGGCGGCGAGCCAGCCGGCGAGGTCGGCGACGCCGTCGCGCCAGGCCGTGAAGGGGGCGAGGCCGAGCCGCTGGACCGCCCGGCGGGTGTCCGAGACGTAGTAGCGCTGGTCGCCCGGGCGCCAGGCCTGGAAGCTGCGCGCCACCGGGCGCCCCAGCAGGGCGCCGACATGGTCGAGGAGCTGCAGCAGGCTCACGGCGTTGCCGGGGCCGCCGCCGACGTTGAAGGCGCGGCCCGCCGCCTCGTCGATGCGGGCGAGCGCCGCCCGGTAGACCGCCACCACGTCGCGCACGTGCAGGATGTCGCGCACCTGCCGTCCGTCGCCGTAGAGCGTGACCGCCTCGCCGGCGAGCGCCCTTATCAGGAAGTGGGCGACCCAGCCCTGGTCCTCGTTGCCCATCTGGCGCGGCCCGTAGATGCAGCTCATCCGCATCACCGCCGCCGGGATGCCGAAGCTGCGGGCGTAGTCGAGGACGTACTGGTCCGCGGCCCCCTTGGAGCAGCCGTAGGGCGTGTGGAAATCCAGCGGCCGGGTCTCGCCGATGCCGCGCCGGCGCAGCTCCGGATCGGCCGGCAGGTAGGCGTCGCCGACCGCCTCCAGGGCGATGTCGGGCAG
This sequence comes from Methylobacterium sp. C33D, assembly GCF_053345825.1. Taxonomy (NCBI): domain Bacteria; kingdom Pseudomonadati; phylum Pseudomonadota; class Alphaproteobacteria; order Hyphomicrobiales; family Methylobacteriaceae; genus Methylobacterium; species Methylobacterium sp. C33D. Next base: position 89,606 of record NZ_JBKFAV010000021.1, on the reverse strand, counting down.
GTCGCCGTAGACCTTGTTGGTCGAGGCGTAGAGGAGCGGCACCGGCCGCGCCTCGGCCCGCAGGGCCTCCAGCAGGTTCACGGTGCCGAGGAGGTTGATCTCCATGTCGGCCCGGGGCGCGACGAGGCTCGTCGTCACCGCCACCTGGGCGGCGAAGTGGAACACCGCGCCGGCCTCCGCCACCGCGCGGCCGAGCTCCTGGACGTCGCGGATGTCGGCGACGATCGGGACGATCCGGCCGCCGTGGCGCTGCCGCAGCCACGCGAGGTTGGCCTCGACGCCGGGGCGCGAGAGGATGTCGTAGACGATCACCGCGTGGCCGTCGGCCGCGAGGCTGTCGGACAGGTTGGCGCCGATGAACCCGGCGCCGCCGGTGACGAGGATCGGCCGGCCGCTCACGCGACGAGACCGCGCGCTTCGAGCTCGCGCCGCGCCTCGGCGACGCGGTCGACGGCCTGCTGCTCGGCCACCCAGGCGGCGAGTTCGGCGAGCCCCTCGGCGAAGTCGCGGCGCGGCGCGTAGCCGAGCTCCCGCCGGATCTTGCCGATATCGGCGATGCAGTGGCGGATGTCGCCGAGCCGCGCCTGGCCGGTCACCTCCGGCGCGATCTCCGCGCGGCCCATCGCGCGGGCGAGCAGGCGGGCGACCTCGCTGACCGTGCGGTCCTGGCCGCTGCCGACGTTGTAGACCTGGCCGGCGGCGGCCGGGTGCTCCAGGGCCAGCGCGAAGGCCTGCGCGACGTCCTCCACGTGGACGAAGTCGCGCCGCTGCGCGCCGTCCTCGAAGATCATCGGCGGCTGGCCGTTGTGGAGGCGCGCCGCGAAGATCGCCAGCACGCCGGTATAGGGGTTCGAGAGCGCCTGGCCCGGCCCGTAGGCGTTCCAGAGGCGGAGCGCCACCCCCTCCATCCCGTAGGCGGGCGCGAGGGTGAGCGTCAGGCGCTCCTGCATGTACTTGGTCAGCGCGTAGACCGAGGCGAGCGCCGGCCGCTTCGTCTCGGGCGTCGGGATCGGCCGCATCGGCTGCCCATGCCCGTCGAGGGGGTCCCAGGGCTCCCCGGACCGGCGCGGGCGGCGCACCACCTCCTCGGCGGTCGACCCGTCCGAGGCGCGGTACAGCCCCTCCCCGTAGATGCTCATCGAGGAGGCCACGACCACGCGCTTCACCGGGGCGTCGATGAGCTGCTGGAACAGGACCGCCGTGCCGCAATCGTTGACCGAGACGTAGCGCTCGACCGCGTACATGCTCTGGCCGACGCCGACCTCGGCCGCGAGGTGGACGACCCGGTCGATGCCCGACAGGGCGCGGGCCACGGCGGCGCCGTCGCGGACGTCGCCGGCCTGGAACTCGACCTCCGGCGGCAGCACCCCGGCGCCGCCGGGGCCCGTCTCGCCGCCGTGGACCTGCTCGATCAGGCTGTCGAGCACCCGCACGCGGTAGCCGCGGCGCAGCAGCTCGGCGGAGAGGTGGCGGCCGATGAAGCCAGCACCACCGGTAATGAGCACGGATTCCGGCACGAGGTGTGGAAACTCCCCTGCAAGGACTTAAAGCTATGTAGATCGGGAATCCCGTCCCGATGAAATAACTCAGATTAAGAGCCGAATTTGTTCGGCGAGAAGCGGGGCTATAACGACGAAAACGAATAAATACGGCCGCTTATCTGTCGCCAACAACGGATCATCGCGCGGCAGTCGATCCGCGGGTGCGGCCAGTATGGCCGCGGCGGAGGGCGACGATCAGCGCCCTATTCCCTCAGCAAAGCCCGACCGGATGTACTGGCCGGGCCTCGCCGGCACCGCGCGGGCACATGCCGCGGCGGCCGCGCCGCGGGATCGAGGTGGCCCGTTGCCACGCGCGGGCCCCGGCATCCCGCTCCCCGGCCGCCGGGGAACCGGCCCCGCCGGGGGAGGGGGAAGATCGCCGCAGGGGCCTGTTGTCCTAGGCGCCGGGTCCGTCAGCCCGCGAAGGCGCGGGGCGGCAGGCCGGCGACGCCGACGTCGAGCTCGAACAGCGCGCCGGCCTCCGGCACGTGCTCGGCCCCCCGCGCGGCCGAGGTGACGAACAGCCGGTCGAGGCCGGGGCCCGCGAAGGCGCAGCTCGTGATGTTGGGGGCGGGCAGGGGGATCGCGCGCAGCAGGCGCCCGTCGGGATCGAAGCGGCTGATCCGGCCGCCGCCCCAGTGGGCGATCCACAGGCAGCCCTCGGCATCCGTGGTCATGCCGTCGGGCCAGCCCCAGTCGTCGGGGAAGCGCAGGAAGGGCCGCTTGCCCGTCAGCGCCCCGTCGGCGGCGAGATCGAAGGCGTAGACCGTCCGGGCAGCGCTGTCGCTGTGATAGAGGATCCGGCCGTCGCGGCTGAAGGTCGGCCCGTTGGCGACGCCGTAGCTGGTATCCATCCGTCGCCACGTCAGGTCCGGATCGAGCCGGTGCAGGGCGCCCGAGACCGCGGTCTCGGCCTGGTGCATGCTGCCGGCCCAGATCCGGCCGGCGCCGTCGACCTTGGCGTCGTTCAGGCGGTTGTCCGGATCGTCGGGCTCGGGGTCGCCGATCGGCGCGAGGCGACCGGCCTCCAGATCGTAGGTCGCGAAGCCGCTCTTCAGCCCGACGATGAAGTCGCGCCGGCCCGCGCGGGGGATGATCCAGCCGATCGGTTCCGGGAACGGCCGCGTGCCGGTCGCGCCGGCGGCGAGGTCGAGCCAGTTCAGGGCCGGCGCCTCGATATCGACCCAGAACAGCACGCCCCGTTCCGGAACCCAGACCGGGCCCTCGCCGAGCCGGTCGCGGCGGGGCCGATCGAGGATGCGGATCCGCGGGTCCATGGCCGTGCCCCTCGCCCGGCCGACGCTCAGGCGCCGGCCGGCCGCGATGCGGCGCCGGTCCGGCAGCCCCAGAGCGCGTAGAACAGGACGTAGAGCTCGCAGGCGGCGGTGATCAGGAAGGCGTGCTGCAGCCCGTACCGGTCCGCCGCCCAGCCCTGCACCACGACCAGGGAGCCGCCCGCGATCGCCATGATCAGCAGCCCGGCGCCCTCCTCGGTGAGCGGGCCGAGGCCGCGGATGCCCAGGGTGAAGATCGTCGGGAACATGATCGCGTGGAACAGGCCGACCGAGATCAGCGCCCACAGGGCGAGGTGACCGGTGGCGAAGGTCGCCACGAGCATCACCGCGCAGGCGCCGACCGCCGCGCCGGCCAGGACGGTCTCGGCCGGGCACCGCTGCATCAGGTAGCTGCCGACGAAGCGGCCGACCATCATGCCGCCCCAGAGCAGGAACAGGTAGCGCGAGGCCTGGGCGTGGGTCAGGTCGCCGATCTCGGGCTGCGACACGAAGTTGATGAACAGGTTCGACACCCCGATCTCGGCGATCAGGTAGATGAAGATCGCCGGCACGCCGAGCACGAGGTTGCGGTGGCGCCAGAGCGACAGGCCGGCGCGCTCGGCCCTGGCGGCCCGGGCCGTGGCGCCGCCGGAGGCACCCATGGCGGGCAGCGGGAAGCGGGCGATGACCACGGCGAGGACGACGAGGATCACCGCCACGATCAGGTAGGGCAGCTGCACCGACTGCGCGTCGGCGAGGCGCTCGGCCGGGGTCAGGGTGGCGCCGGCGGCGGCGTTGCCCGAGGCCGAGCGGCCGAGGATCAGGTAGCCGCCGAACAGCGGCGCCAGGGTCGTCCCGAGGGAGTTGAACGCCTGCACGAGGTTCAGCCGCGCCGGGGCGCTCTCGGCCGGGCCGACCACCGCCACGTAGGGGTTCGCGGCGACCTGCAGGAGGGTGATGCCGCTGGCGATCACGAACAGGGCCGCGAGCGTGATCGCGTAGGAGACCCGGTGGGCGGCGAGGATCATCCCGAGGGTGCCCAGCGCCATGATGCCCAGCCCCGTCACCAGGGCGCGCTGGTAGCCGACGCGCTCGATCAGCTTGGCCGCCGGGATCGAGGCGACGAAGTAGGCGATGAACCAGACGGACTCGATCAGCGTGGTCTGCGTGTAATCGAGGTCGAACACGCTGCGCAGGTGCGGCAGCAGCGTGTTGTTGATGACCGTGATGAAGCCCCACATGAAGAACAGGCTCGCCAGCAGCGACAGGGCCGGGCGGTAGCCGCCCCGGTCGCGCGCGGCCTCCGCCCCCGTCCGGGGCGCCGCGGTCCCCGCGGTCGCGATCGGTCCAGCCATCCGGCGTTGTCCTCTGCCTTTCGGGCCGCCTTGCCGGGGTCCCGTGTTGTCCCTTTTATTTGTCTGAGTATATACCGGGTTCGCGGACGTCAACCGCGCGCCCCGTCGTGGACCGGCGCAGGACCGGCGCGGCGGGCTGAATCACGAGGGGGGAGAACGCGATGCGAGGAGTGGGATCCCTGGCGCTGTGCGCCTGTGCGGCCCTGCCGGGCCTGACGCCGGACCCGGCGCGGGCGGCCGAGCCGACCCGGACGGTGTTCGGCACGCTGCCGGACGGACGGACGGTCGAGGAGGTGACGCTGACGAACGGCAAGGGCATCACGGCGCGGATCCTGTCGTGGGGGGCGCTGCTGCGGAGCCTCGACGTGCCGGACCGGTCCGGCAAGGCCGCCGACGTGGTGCTCGGCTACGACGACCTCGCCTCCTACCTGGCCAGGGGCAACTATTTCGGCGCGAGCGTCGGGCGCTACGCCAACCGCATCCGCGCCGGGCGCTTCACCCTCGACGGCCGGGCCTACACGCTGGCCACCAACGACGGCCCGAACGCCCTGCACGGCGGCGCGGCCGGCTTCGACAAGCGGCTCTGGACGATCACCGCGGTCAAGGGCGGCGCGGCCCCGTCGGTGACCCTCCGCTACGTCAGCCCGGACGGCGAGGAGGGCTATCCCGGCACGCTGACGGCGACCGCCACCTACGCGCTGGACGACACGAACACGCTCACGGTCACCTACGAGGCGACGACCGACAAGCCGACCATCGTCAACCTGACCAACCACAGCTTCTTCAACCTCGCGGGCGAGGGCTCGGGCCGCTCGATCCTCGACCAGACCCTGACCATCCCGGCAGAGCGCTTCACGCCGGTCGACGCCACCCTGATCCCGACCGGGGAACACCTGCCGGTGGCCGGCACGCCCTTCGACTTCCGCGAGCCCGCGGTGATCGGCGCGCGGATCCGCGACGGGCGGGACGTTCAGATCGTGCGCGGGCGCGGCTACGACCACAACTGGGTCGTGACCGACGCGCCCACGGCCGAGCCGCACCCCGTGGCGCGGGTCGAGGATCCGGACTCGGGCCGCGTCCTCGACGTGGCGAGCAACCAGCCCGGCCTCCAGTTCTACGCCGGCAACTTCCTCGACGCGACCGCGGTGGGCAAGTCCGGCCTCGCCTACCGCCAGTCGGACGCCCTGGCGCTGGAGCCGGAGCTCTTCCCCGACACGCCGAACCGGCCGGCCTTCGGCTCGGCCCGGCTCGATCCCGGCAAGACCTACCGGAACGTGATCACCTACCGCTTCTCGACCAGCCCCGCCCACCGGACCCAGAAATGACCGACCGACCGATTGCACGGCCCCTGCGCTCGCGCGCGTGGTTCGACAACCCCGACAATATCGACATGACGGCGCTCTACCTGGAGCGCTACCTGAACTTCGGGCTCAGCCTGGAGGAGCTGCGCTCGGGCAAGCCGATCATCGGCATCGCCCAGACCGGCTCGGACCTGTCCCCGTGCAATCGCCACCACCTCGTCCTCGCGGAGCGGATCCGCGAGGGCATCCGCGAGGCGGGCGGGATCGTGCTCGAGTTCCCCGTCCACCCGATCCAGGAGACCGGCAAGCGGCCGACCGCCGGCCTCGACCGCAACCTCGCCTATCTCGGCCTCGTGGAGCTGCTCTACGGCTACCCCCTCGACGGCGTGGTGCTGACCACGGGCTGCGACAAGACCACCCCGGCCTGCCTGATGGCGGCCGCCACCGTGAACATCCCGGCCATCGCCCTGTCGGTGGGGCCGATGCTCAACGGCTGGTTCAAGGGCCAGCGCACGGGCTCGGGCACGATCGTCTGGAAGGCCCGCGCGATGCTGGCGGCGGGCGAGATCGACCACGACGGCTTCATCAAGCTCGTCACCTCGTCGGCGCCCTCGACCGGCTTCTGCAACACGATGGGTACGGCGACCACGATGAACACGCTGGCCGAGGCGCTCGGCATGATGCTGCCCGGCTCGGCCGCGATCCCGGCGCCCTACCGCGACCGGCAGGAGGCCGCCTACCGGACCGGCAAGCGCATCGTGGAGATGGTCGCGGAGGACCTGAAGCCCTCCGACATCCTGACCCGCGACGCCTTCCTCAACGCCATCGCGGTCAATTCCGCGATCGGCGGCTCGACCAACGCGCCGATCCACCTCGCGGCGATCGCCCGCCACATGGGGGTCGCGCTCGACATCGCGGACTGGCAGACCCACGGGCTCGACGTGCCGCTCCTCGTCAACCTGCAGCCGGCGGGCGCCTATCTCGGCGAGGATTACTACCGCGCCGGCAGCTTGCCCGCGGTGGTGGCGCAGCTCATGCGCCGCGGCCTGATCCGCGAGGGCGCCCTCACCGTGAACGGGCAGACCCTCGGCGACAATTGCCGGGACGCCGCGATCGAGGACGAGGACGTGATCCGGCCGATCGACCGGCCCCTGAAGGAGGCGGCCGGCTTCCTGGTCCTGCGCGGCAACCTGTTCGACGCCGCGGTGATGAAGACCAGCGTCATCGGCGACGATTTCCGCGCCCGCTACCTGTCGAACCCCGAGGATCCGGACGCCTTCGAGGGCCCCGTCGTGGTCTTCGACGGGCCGGAGGATTACCACGCCCGGATCGACGACCCGAGCCTCGGCATCACCGGGGAGACCCTCCTGGTCATGCGCGGGGCCGGGCCCGTGGGCTACCCGGGCGCCGCCGAGGTGGTGAACATGCGCCCGCCCGCGCGGCTGATCCGGGCCGGCGTGCAGGCGCTGCCCTGCCTCGGCGACGGGCGCCAGTCCGGCACCTCCGGCTCGCCGTCGATCCTCAACGCCTCGCCCGAGGCGGCGGCCGGCGGCGGCCTCGCGCTCCTGCGCACCGGCGACCGGGTGCGGATCGACCTGCGCCGCGGCACCGCCGACATGCTGGTCGACGCCGACGAGATCGCGCGCCGGCGCGCGGCCCTGGAGGCGGCCGGCGGCTACGCCTACCCGGCCGCGCAGACGCCCTGGCAGGCGATGCAGCGCGCCGCGGTAGGCCAGATGCACACCGGGGCCATCCTGGAGGGCGCGGAGGCGTTCCAGCGCATCGCGCAGACGCGGGGCGTGCCGCGCGACAACCACTGAGGCCAGCGAGGTCATTGCGGCGATGCCCGCGCCGGCACCGTCAGGGCCGCATCGCCAGCTCGGTGTCGGCGAGGGCGAGGCGGACCAGCTCGGTCATCGTCGCGCGGGCGGCGTCCGGGTCGCCCGCCACGATCGCGTCGTAGAGGGCGCGGTGATCCGGCATCGGGTCCCGGGGCAGGCCCTGGCGGCGGTGCTTGAAGATCGTCGTCCACGTGACCGCGGCGGCGATGGAGCTCGACAGGGCGATCAGCGCGCCGTTGCGGGCCGCTTCCAGGATCGTGTTGTGGAAGGCCTGGTCGGCGGACCGCCCGGCCTCGGTGGCGAGGCCGTGGCGGCCCATCTCCTCCAGGGCGTGGCCCATCCGGGCGATGTCGAGGCCCGAGCGCCGCTCGGCCGCGAGCGCGGCCGCGGCCGGCTCGACGATCATCCGCAGCTCGAACAGGTCGCGGATGAGCGACTCGCTCGGCTCCGACTCGAAGGCCCAGGCGAGGATGTCGGGATCGAGCAGGTTCCAGCGGCTGCGCTGGCTGACGCGGGTCCCGGTGCGCGGGCGGCTCTCGACGAGCCCCTTGGCGCTCAGGATCCGGATCGCCTCGCGATAGGCGGTGCGCGAGACGTTCAATTTCTCAGAGAATTCGATCTCCCCGGGCAGCACGTCCCCGGGGGCGTAGCGGCCGCCGAGGATCGCCACGCCCAGATCGCGGGCGACCGAGCCGTGGATCCGGCGCGACCCCGAGGCGAGGGGCAGCGTGACGCTCTCCGAACCGCGCTCCTGCCTCACCGCGTCCACCTCCGATCCGGGCCACCGGGTCGGGGCAGGAACGGCGCGATCGTATCCTGAAGTTGTAGGAGCGCAAAGGGGAGCGCCCGTCGCACCGGAACCGCGGCCGCGCTTGCGGGCGAAGGCGAACTGGCCTAGCCTATTTGTATGAGTAGTGAGTCGCCAGGGCCTGTCACATTCCGCGGCCGCGTCCTGGCCGGCGCCGCCGACGTCACCGCGGCCGCGAGCTTCCGGGCCGCCGATCCCGCCATCGGCGCGGCCCCGGTGCCGGCCTTCCCGGCCGCCGGCCGCCCGGAGGTCGAGGCCGCCCGCGCCCTGGAGGCGGCGTTCCCGCGCGCCTCCGAGAGGCCTCCCGACACGCGCGCACCCTGTCGCGAGGCTGTCGCCGACGGCCGCGCCGAGCTCGGCGCGCCGCTGATCGCGCGGGCGATGGCCGGGACGGGCCTGCCGCGCGCGCGGCCGGAGGACGGGCGCGTCCGCGCGGTCGGGCCGTTGCAGCCGTTCGCGGATCCGGCCCGCTCGGCCCACGGGGCCGGCCGGGTCCGGGCGAACGGCCGGCCGGCCGGCGTCGCTGTCGCCCCCGCGACGGTGCGTGGCGGCCCGTTGCCGGAGACGTCGGACGGCCGCAGCCGCGCGGTCGGCACGCCGGCGATCGCGCCGTTCCTCCGCCCGGTCCGCCACCGGGCCCTGCCCGCCGGGCTCCTGCCGCCGCCCCTGCGCCCGGACAATCCCTGGCGCCGCGCGCGGCGGATCGACGGCGTTCTCGCCCCGCAACCCGGCCGCTGACAGGCCGCCGCGCGACCCTCGACGGCCGCGCGTTCAGGACGCCCCGCAGCGGTCGTCCCCGGGAGGACACAGATGGGTCAATCACTCCTACAATTCCGCGCCGCCGACGGGGAACGGGGCGTCGCGCTGCTCGCCGGCGGCCGGGCGCGGCGGGTGCTCGGCGTCGACAGCGTGCGGGCCCTGGCGCGCAGGGCCCTCGCGGCGGGGGGCGATCTGGCCGCGACGGCGGAGCGGGCGGGACTGGGCGCGCCCGTCGATCTCGACGCGGTCCGGCTCCTGCCGCCCATCGACCACGACGATCCCGCCCACCTGCTGCTGAGCGGCACCGGCCTGACGCATCTCGGCTCCGCCGAGGGCCGCGACGCGATGCACCGCCCGGCCGCGGCCGGCCCGGCGCCGACCGATTCGATGCGCATGTTCCGGATGGGCGTCGAGGGCGGCAGGCCGGCGCCGGGCGAGGCCGGCGTGCAGCCCGAGTGGTTCTACAAGGGCGACGGATCCTGCCTGGTCGCCACCGGCGAGCCGCTGGTCTCGCCCGCCTTCGCCCTGGACGGCGGCGAGGAGCCGGAGATCGCCGGGATCTACCTGATCGACGCCGACGGAACGCCGGTGCGCCTCGGCTTCGCCCTGGCGAACGAGTTCTCCGACCACGTGACCGAGCGCGGCAACTACCTGTGGCTGGCGCATTCCAAGCTCCGCCCGGCGGCCCTCGGCCCGGAGCTCTGGCTCGGGACCCTGCCCCCGAACGTGCGCGGGACCAGCCGCATCCTGCGCGACGGCACCGTGTTCTGGGAGAAGCCGTTCCTGTCCGGGGAGGCCAACATGTCCCACAGCATCGCCAACCTGGAGCGGCACCACTTCAAGTACGCGCCGTTCCGGCGCCCCGGCGACGTGCACGTCCACTTCTTCGGGACCGCGACCCTGTCGTTCAGCGACGGCGTCGCGACCCGGCCGGGCGACGTGTTCGAGATCGAGGCCGCGCCGTTCACGCGACCCCTGCGCAACCCGCTGGCGGCGGCGCCGGCCGTCGACGCGACCGTGCGGGTGCTCTGACCATGACGGATCCGATCCGCATCGGCCTGGTGGGCGTCGGCAAGATCGCCCGCGACCAGCACCTGCCGACCATCGCCGCCTCGCCGGACTACGCGCTCGTGGCGGTGGCGAGCCCGCACGGCGGCCTCGACGGCGTGCCGAGCTACGCCACCCTGGAGGCGATGCTGGCGGCGCACGGCGACCTCGACGCCGTCGCCCTGTGCCAGCCGCCGCAGGCGCGGTGCGCGGCGGCCCTGGCGGGGATCGCGGCGGGCCGCCACGTCTTCCTCGAGAAGCCCCCGGCCGCGACGCTGGCCGAGGTCGGGCTCCTCGTCGCGGCCGCGCGGGACCGGGGGGTGAGCCTGTTCGCGAGCTGGCACTCCCGCTACGCGCCGGGGGTGGAGCCCGCCCGCCGATGGCTGGCGGGCCGCAGGATCCGGTCGGTGGCGATCGCGTGGCTGGAGGATGTCCGGCACTGGCACCCGGGCCAGGACTGGATCTGGGACGCGGGCGGGCTGGGCGTGTTCGATCCGGGGATCAACGCCCTGTCGATCGCCACCCACATCCTGCCGCCGTTCTTCCTGACCGGCGCGACCCTGTCGGTGCCGGCGAACCGGCAGGCGCCGATCGCCGCCGACCTGCACTTCGCGGACGCCGCCGGAACCCCGATCCAGGCCCGGTTCGACTGGCGCCAGACCGGGCCGCAGACCTGGGACATCCGCGTCGAGACCGACGACGGTCCCCTGGTCCTGTCGCGGGGCGGGGCCGCCCTGACGATCGCCGGCCGCGACCAGCCGCTCCCGCCCGAGGCGGAGTACCGCGGCCTCTACGACCGCTTCGCCGCCCTGGTCCGCTCCGGCGCCAGCGACGTCGACCTGAATCCGCTGATCCACGCCGCCGACGCCTTCCTGCGCGGCGAGCGCCGCACGAAGGAGGCCTTCACGGACTGACCGGACACGGACTGCCCGGGAGGGCCCCTGCGGGACACGAACGCGACAGAGCCAGGCAAGGCCGCGCGGTTAAGGGGGAGTCACACATGGGAAAGCTTGGGGGACAGCGTTGGGGAAAGCATCGGCGATGGGCCGCGCTCGCGATCTGCGCCGCGTCGGTCACGGCGGGCCCGGCGGTCGCGCAGGGTGAGGCGACGGCCCCGGACGGGGGACCGTCCCTGGTGAATCCGGGCCCGACGGCGAGCCCGGCGCAGAAGGCCCGCTATCGGGCGAACCGCGCCCGGCGGCGGGTCATCCGGGAGGCGCGGAGCTTCTCGGGCGCCAGCAGCGCCGCGGCCAGCCTCGACGTGCAGGGCAGCAGCGCGGCGCCGCCCAGCCTGCCGCCGGGCACCCTCGACCTCGGCAACGGGATCAGCATGATCCTGAACTACACCGGCGAGTTCGCCGCCAACCCGTCCGGCGGCATCCGGCAGGGATCGGCCTACGCGGGCCAGATCGCGTTCGGCCTCGACGCGGATCTCGCCCGCCTCGCCGGCATCGACGGCGGCTCGGTCCACACGGTCGTGACCCAGCGCCACGGCCGGAGCCTGGCGCAGGACGATATCGGCTTCAACGGCAGCGTGCAGGAGATCTACGGCGGCGGCCAGACCGCCCACCTGACGCTGCTGTCCTACGAGCAGAAGCTGCTCGACAACCGCCTCGACATCGAGGTCGGCCGCCTGCTCGCCAACCCCAACTTCCTGGCCTCGCCGCTCTACTGCAACTTCCAGAACAACGCGACCTGCGGCGCGCCCAAGTCCATCTTCAAGCTGACGAACTTCACCTACTGGCCGATCGCCACGTGGGGCGGCCACGCCAAGGCCTGGGTCACCGACACGGTGTTCCTGCACGCCGGCATCTACGAGGTGAACCCGCGCGACCAGTTGCCGACCCGGAACGGCGTCGACTGGTCGACCCGCGGCGCCACCGGATTCCTGGTGCCGGTCGAGGTCGGCTACTCGACCAATTTCGGCAACGACCCGCTGCCGCGCAACTACAGCATCGGCGCCGTGTTCGACCGGTCGGACTACACGGATCCCGTGCTCGACCGGCGGGGCGCCGCCCAGGTCTTCAGCGGCCTCGATCCGCTGACCCGGTTCGGGCGGTCGGCGGTCTACGCCCGCTTCGACCAGATGGTCTGGCGGCCGGATCCGAACGGCGTCCAGGGCCTGTCGGTGTTCGGCGTCGCGATCGGCGGCACCGGCGGCCGGCAGACCCAGGACTACTTCCTGGAGGGCGGCGCCGTCCTGACCGGCACCTTCCCGGGCCGGCCCTACGACACCCTCGGCCTCGTCGTCGCCATGGAGAAGCTCTCGCCGCTCGGCACGGCCAACATCCGGGCGGCGCGCGCGTCGCTGGGCCTCGGCACGCGGACCGTCGAGTCCCTGCAGACCATCCTGGAACTCAGCTACGGCATCCAGCTCACCCCGGCGGTGCGGCTGATGCCGAACCTGCAATACGTGATCGACCCGGACCAGACCCGCTTCCCGTTCCGCCCGAAGCCGATCCCGGACGCCGTCGTGATCGGCGCGAAGCTGTCGGTGGACCTGTTCACCCTGGCCGGCCTCGCGAAGGGCCCGGGCAGCCAGTGACACCCTGACCACCCCGGCGCCCGCTCCCTGCGGGCGCCGGGCCCGCGGTCCCGGCCGGGGGAGGGGCCGTCCCGCGGCCGCGAGGCCCGTGCGCGCCGGGCCGGATCGCCGTGCCGGCGGCGCGGCGTTTCGCGCTGCGCGCACCTTCGTGTACGAGACCGGGCTCCGCGTTCCGTCGCGCGGTCGGCGGGCCGGGCCCGTGGGACGACGGCAGAGACCTCGACATGGCAGTGACCGATCACGACGCGGCACCGGTCTCCACCGGAGTGACCGGCCTCGACCACATCCTGGCCGGCGGCTACGCGTCCCAGCGCTCGCACCTCATCGAGGGGCGGCCCGGATCCGGCAAGACCACGCTGGCGATGCAGTTCCTCCTCGACGGCGTGCGCCGGGGCGAGCGCTGCCTGTACATCACGCTCTCGGAGAGCCGGCGCGAGCTCCTGAACGTCGCGGAGCGCCACGGCTGGTCCCTCGACGGCATCGAGATCTGCGAGCTCGTCGCGCCGGAACTCAGCCTCGATCCCGGGCAGCAGCAGAGCCTCGTCCACTCGTCCGACCTCGAGCTCGGCGAGACCGTCCGGATGGCGATCGCCGAGATCGAGCGGCTCAAGCCGCAGCGCGTGGTGTTCGACAGCCTGTCGGAGATCCGACTGCTCTCGCAGGGATCGCTGCGCTACCGGCGGCAGGTCCACGCCCTGCGCAGCTTCCTGCTCATCCAGAACACCACGGCGCTGCTCCTCGACGACCTCACCGCCGAGACGGACGACCTGAACCTGCACAGCCTCAGCCACGCCGTGGTCCGGCTGGAGCAGCTCGCGCCCCTGTACGGCGGCGAGCGGCGGCGCCTGCGCGTGATCAAGATGCGCGGCACGCCGTTCCGGGGCGGGTTCCACGACTACGTCATCCGGCGCGGCGGCCTCACGGTGTTCCCGCGCCTCGTCGCGGCCGAGCATCTCGCCACCTTCCCCGACGACCGGTGCGGCACGGGCAGCCCCGAACTGGACCAGCTGCTCGGCGGCGGCCTCGACCGGGGCACCAGCACGATGCTGATCGGCCCGTCCGGCGTCGGCAAGTCCACGGTGGCGCTCACCTGCGTCACCGCGGCGATCGCCCGCGGCGAGCGGGCGCTGATCCTCAGCTTCGACGAGACCACCGGCGTCCTCACGCGCAGAGCCCGCGGCCTCGCCATGCCGGTCGAGGACGCGATCGCCGCCGGATCCCTCATCGTCGAGCAGATCGACCCGGCCGAGGTCTCGCCCGGCGAACTCGCCGACATCGTCCAGAACGCGGTCGAGCACCGGGGCGTGACGACGGTCGTGATCGACTCCCTGACCGGCTATCACAACGCCATGCCGGAGGAGAATTACCTGCTCCTGCAGATGCACGAGCTGCTGACCTACCTGAACCAGCAGGGCGTGCTCTCGCTCCTCGTCCTGGCCCAGCACGGCATGATCGGGGCGATGGGCGCGAATGTCGACCTCACCTACCTCAGCGACACGATCCTGCTGTTCCGCACCTTCGAGGCCGACGGGCGGCTGCGGCGCGCGATCTCGATCGTGAAGAAGCGGACCGGCGGCCACGAGGACGCGATCCGCGAATTGCGGATCGACTCCGGCGGGATCCGCGTTGGCGAACCGCTCAGCGCGTTCCGAGGGATCATGACCGGCGTTCCGACATTCGAGGGTGAGCGGTCGTCGCTCCTGCCGACCCGCGCGGCAGATGACCGAATCTGAACTGCCGGTTCTCATCTTCGCGCCGGGGGGCCGGGACGCCGCCGTCGCCGCGGCGATCCTCGGCGAGGCGCGGATCGCGACGCGGGTGTGCGCCAGCCTCGCGGACGTGGTCTCCCGGCTCGACGCGGCCGCCTGCGCGGTGCTCACCGAGGAGGCGCTGCTGTCCTCGAACCGCCAGGCCCTGGCGGACTGGATCGCCGCGCAGCCGCCCTGGTCCGATTTCCCGTTCATCCTCCTGCGGCTGCGGGGCGCCGAGCCCAACGCGCAGCTGACCGACATGCTCGGCAACGTCAGCGTGCTGGAACGCCCGTTCCACCCGGCGACGCTGGTCATGGCGGCCCGCTCCGCCCACCGCGCCAAGCGCCGGCAGCTCGAGGCGCGCGCCCATCTCGAGGAGCGCGAGCGCACGACCGAGCGGCAGGCGCTCCTGATCCGCGAGCTGCATCACCGGGTGAAGAACACGCTGGCGACCGTGCAGGCGCTGCTCGGGGCCTCGGCCCGCTCCGCCACCAGCGTGGACGCGTTCTACGCGTCGTTCTCGGCGCGGGTGATCTCGCTGGCCAAGACCCACAATCTCCTGACCGAGGATTACTGGCAGCAGGCGCCCCTGCGCGAGATGCTGATGAACGAGCTGGGGCCCTACAACGACGTCGAGGGCGCGCGCATCCGGCTGGAGGGCCCCGCGATCGACCTGATGGGCGACCTCGCCGTCCCGACCGGCATGGCCATCCACGAGCTGACGACCAACGCGGCCAAGCACGGCGCGCTGTCGGTTCCGGAGGGCCGGATCGCGATCCGCTGGGATATCGAGCAGACGCCGGCCGCCCGCATGCTCCACCTCGACTGGACCGAGCGGGGCGGTCCGGCCACGGCGGCGCCGACGCGGAAGGGATTCGGCTCGACGCTGCTGCAGCGCGTCCTGAAGGTCCAGTGCCAGGCGGAGATCGCCTTCGATTTCCAGCCGGCGGGCCTGCACTTCACCATGCGGGCGCCGCTGCCCGAGACGCGCGTCGTCCCGGCCTACTGAGGCCCTCCGGGTTCCGGACCCGGCGCCGCGCCGGCCGCAGGGTGTGCGCTTTCACACAGACGTGTCTTGCGTTCCGCGGCCCTGATCGAACTTATCGCAGGTGCGAGATTTGGGATGTCGCAGCACAGCGATATGTCTTGCGATGAATAAGTTCGTTCCTCTCGTGGCGGCCGTGGTGGCCTGGGCGGTCTTCGGCACCTGGGCCGAGGCCCGGCGCTCGGCTTTGCAGAAGGACATCCCCGCGCTCCGCCCGGGGATCGAGGCCGATCTGGCGGCGAGACACTGTCCGGACGTCCGGATCGATACGGAGCGCTTCCGCCAGTTCTCGCGCGAGAACCACCTGAACCACGCCGATTTCTTCACGAAGAAGCGCTCGGTCGCCCTGCAGCAGGATCTCGACGCGGAGCTGGCGCAGTTCCGCGCGCGTCCCGGGGAGACCTGCTCGCAGATGTGGACCAAGTACGGCGACGACGGCACCGTGCAGCATCTCCTCGTCCGCAAGTAGGCGCACGCCCGCCGGTCCGGGGGCGCCCGGCCGCACCGGCACCGGCCGCAGTCCCGGCATCTCGAGCTCGAGGATTCGGTTCCAGGCCCGCCCGTGTTTCGAGAACGCGCTTCTCCCGATGGGCTCGCCCGGAAACTGAAGCCCCTCTCCCCGCGCGCGAAACCCGCGACGCGGCAAGATCTCGCCGGCATCCCGCGCCGCGGCCGAGATGAAACTCCATATTGGGCGCCCGATTCCGAGGAGAACGTTTTTCCTTCATCGGAGAATTGGGAACGCCGTTTCATTGACGGCGGCAGCCGCGGCCATCAATTCTAGCGGCCTGTTCGGATGTCCGGCCGCGCAACCTCCGTTCTTCGGGATCGGGGCGGTCCGTCATCCTGTCTCACCGCAAGGCATCCGGAATGACACGACCGAGACTCGTCGGGCTGAGCGCCAACGTGCAGCGGCCCTCGAAGACCCGCACGCTGGTGGATGCCGTGCTCCGCGAGGCCGGCGCCCAGGCTTCCCTCGACGCGGAGATCCTCGACTTCGTCGATGCCGGGACCGGTCTCGGCGCCGCCTGGACCCGCGACCAGCTCGCGCCGGCCGCGCGCGGCGTGCTCGCGGCCATCGAGGAGGCGGACGGGCTGGTCGTCGGCTCGCCGGTCTACAAGGGCGCCTATACCGGCCTGTTCAAGCACCTGTTCGACCTGGTCGATCCGGGAGCGCTCGCCGGAAAGCCCGTGGCGATCGTGGCCACGGGCGGCGGCGCGCGCCACGCCCTCGTGGTCGAGCACGCCTTCCGGCCGCTCTTCGGCTTCTTCGGGGCGCTCCAAGTCCCGACCGCGGTCTACGCCTCCGATCCCGATTTCAGCGACGGCGCACTCACCGAGGCCGGCGTGCGCGCCCGCGCCCGCGAGGCCGGCGGACAGCTCGCCGCGCTGCTCGTGCACCGGGCGGCCGCGGCTGCGCCCACCCTCGCCGCCGCCGAGTGAGCCGGCCGATGCTCGACCGTCGCGCCCTGCTGGCCGCCCTCGCGGCCCTGCCCCTCGCGCCGGCCCTCGCGCCGGCCCTCGCCCCGGACGCCCGGGCGGCCGAGCCCGGCGTGCTGCGGATCGGCTACCAGAAGAACGGCATCCTGGTCGTCGCCAAGCAGCAGAAGATCATCGAGAAGCGCCTGGAGCCCCTCGGATACGCGGTGCGCTGGATCGAGTTCTCGTTCGGGCCGCCGCTGCTGGAGGCCCTGTCGCTGGACGGGATCGATCTCGGCCAGACCGGCGACGCGCCGCCGATCTTCGCCCAGGCCGCGCGCTCCAACCTCGTCTACGCGGCCGCCCAGGAGGCCGGCGGCTCCGGCGCCGGGATCCTGCTGCCGAAGGGCTCGGAGATCCGCAGCCTCGCCGAGCTCAAGGGCAAGCGCGTCGCCTTCGCCAAGGCGTCGAGCTCCCACAACCTGACCATCGCGGCGCTGGAGAAGGCCGGCCTGCGCTACGCCGACATCGAGCCGGTGACGCTGGCGCCCGCGGATGCCGCGGCCGCCTTCGCCCGGGGCAGCATCGACGCCTGGACGATCTGGGACCCGTACTTCGCCATCGCCGAGCAGGGGGAGGGCGTGCGCGTGCTGGTGCGCGCCACCGACGTCACCCCGCAGAACAACTTCTTCCTGGCGAGCCGGCCCTTCGCGGAGAGCCGGGCCCCGGTCCTCACCGCGGCGATCGACGCCCTGGGCGAGGTGGCTTCCTGGTGCACGCAGAATCGCGGCGCGGTGGCGGAACTCCTGTCGCAGGGCACGGGCGTGCCGCTGGCCGCGACGCGGCGGGCGGTGGACCGGACCGACTACGTGATCGGTCCCATGACCGACCGCGTCGCCGCCGAGCAGCAGCGGGTCGCCGACCGCTTCCACGCGCTGAGACTGATCCCCAAGCCGATCCGCATCGCCGACGCGGTCTGGACGCCCCCCGCCCGCAACGGCTGAGACCGATCGCAGAGAGCCATGACCGACCGATCGCCCCGCGCGCTGTCCCTGTCATCCGCCGGCGCCCCGAACCGCCGCCGCCTCCTGTCCGCCGGCCTCGGCCTCGCGGCGGCCGCGCTGCTGCGGCCCGCCCGCGCGGCCGGCAGCATCCGGATCGGCTATCAGAAATACGGGTCCCTCGTGCTGCTGAAGGCCCGCGGCACCCTGGAGAAGACCCTCCAGCCCCTCGGCACCGCGGTGGCGTGGTCCGAGTTCCCGTCCGGGCCGCCGCTCCTGGAGGCGCTGAATGCCGGGGCGATCGATTTCGGCTCGGCCGGCGAGGCGCCGCCGATCTTCGCCCAGGCGGCGAGCCCGGAGCTGCGCTACGTGGCCGCCGAGCCGCCGGCGCCGCGGGGCGAGGCGATCCTCGTGCCCAGGGACAGCCCGATCCGCAGCGTCGCCGACCTGCGCGGCAAGACCGTCGCCCTCAATAAGGGATCGAACGTCCACTACCTGCTGGTGCGCGCCCTGGAGCAGGCGGGCGTCCCCTACGACGCGGTGACGCTCGCCTATCTGGCGCCGGCCGACGCCAACGCCGCCTTCGTGCGCGGCTCCGTCGATGCCTGGGTGATCTGGGACCCGTTCCAGGCCGCCGCCGAGCGGGCCGCGGGCGCCCGGGTCCTGGTCGACGGGCGCGGGGTCGACGGGCACGCGCTCGCCCCCAACCGCCAGTTCTACCTGTCCCGGCGCGGCTTCACCGACACCAGCCCCGCGGTCGTCGCGGCCGTGCTGCGGGCGATCGGGGAGATCGACGCCTGGGCCGAGGGCCACGCCGACGCCGTGGCGGCGGAACTGGCGCCCTCGGTGGGCATCCCCGCGCCGGTCCTCGCCGTGGCGCTCGGCCGCCTGTCCTACGGCGTCGCGCCCCTCGACGCGGCCGCGATCGCCGACCAGCAGAAGGTCGCCGACAGCTTCCACCGCCTCGGGCTCCTCCCGAAGCCCGTCCGGGTCGCCGACGCGGTCTGGACGCCCCCCCGGCCCGCGGACGCCCTCAAGTCCGAGACGCGGACGGAGAACCGCTGATGCGCCCCTCCAAGCTCGATCGCCTGCGCGACTCCGCGCTGCCCTGGCTGCTGCCGGCCGCCATCCTGCTCGGCTGGCAGGCCGCGGTCTCGACCGGCCTCGTCTCCAACCGCTTCATGCCGGCGCCCCTCGACGTGGTCCGGGCCGGCTGGGAGGCCGGGCGGACCGGGGAGCTCTGGACCAATCTCGGCGTCAGCACCCTGCGGGCGCTGGCCGGCTTCGTGATCGGCGGCGGCATCGGCTTCGCGCTCGGCCTCGCCAACGGCCTGTCGCGCCTGTCGGAGCGGCTCACCGACACCTCGGTGCAGATGGTGCGCAACGTGCCCCACCTGTCGCTGATCCCGCTGGTGATCCTGTGGTTCGGCATCGGCGAGGAGGCCAAGCTCTTCCTCGTGGCGCTCGGCGTGTTCTTCCCGATCTACGCCAACACCCTGCACGGCATCCGCTCGGTGGATCCGGGCCTCGTCGAGATGGGCCGGGCCTACGGCATGTCCCGCGCCGAGCTGTTCACCCGCGTGGTGCTGCCCGGCGCCCTGCCGTCGATCTTCGTGGGCCTGCGCTACGGCTTAGGCATCATGTGGCTGACGCTGATCGTCGCCGAGACGATCTCGGCCTCGTCGGGGCTCGGCTACATGGCCATGCAGGCCCGGGAGTTCATGCTGGTCGACGTCGTCGTGCTGGCGATCCTGATCTACGCCGCCCTCGGCAAGTTCGCCGACGCCCTGACCCGCCAGCTCGAGCGCGCCTGCCTCGCCTGGAACCCCGCCTACAGGAGCGCCTGATGCTGCTCGACGCCGTCCGCCGCGAGGCGCTTCCCGACCCGGGCACGGACCCGCGCCCCGCGCCCGGCCCCGCCCCGGGGCTCAGGCAAAAGGCTCTGCCCACGGATCTGTCCCCCTCGCCGCCGGCCCGCGGGATCGCCGTGACCGTCCGCGACCTGGACAAGAGCTTCGACGGCACCGCCGTCATCGAGGGCCTGAACCTGTTCCTGCCGGCCGGCGGGTTCACCGCGGTGGTCGGGCGCTCCGGCTGCGGCAAGAGCACCCTGCTGCGCCTCATCCTCGGGCTCGACACGCCCACGGGCGGGCGGATCGACCTGGAGGGGCCGGAGCGCTCCCCGCGCCGGTCCGAGCCGCCGAAGCGGATCATGTTCCAGGAGCCGCGGCTGCTGCCCTGGGCGCGGGTCGTCGACAACGTCGCGGTCGGCCTGTCGGGGCACGGCTCCCGGGCCGAGCGCCGGGAGCGGGCGCTCGCGGCGCTCGCCGAGGTCGGCCTCGCCGACAAGGCCGGGCAGTGGCCCGCCACCCTGTCGGGCGGCCAGCGCCAGCGCGTGGCCCTGGCCCGGGCGCTGGTGAGCCGGCCGGGCCTGCTCGCCCTCGACGAGCCGCTGGGCGCCCTCGACGCCCTGACCCGGATCGGCATGCAGGACCTGATCGAGCGGATCTGGCGGGCGCAGGGGTTCACCGCGCTCCTCGTCACGCACGACGTCACCGAGGCGGTGGCGCTGGCCGACCGCATCCTCGTGGTCGAGGCCGGCCGGATCGCCCTCGACCTGCGGGTCGACGTGCCGCGGCCGCGCCGGCGCGGGGATCCGGACCTCGCCCGCCTCGAGGGCCGCATCCTCGATCACCTGCTCGGATCGCAGCCGACCGCCTGAACGCGGGGCCGCCGTTTCCCGGACGCGGCGGCCCGCCCTAGCTCTCGACGATCACCGGATGCGCGCAGTCGGATCCGGCTTTTCCGCATCCGGCCAACGGGCCGCACAGGAGATTCCGATGACAGCAGCCAATGACGGGCGCGCCGACGTCCTCTGGTTCCTGCCGACCCACGGCGACGGCCGCTATCTCGGCGCGCGGGAGGGCGCCCGGGACGTCTCGCTCAGCTATCTCCGGCAGATCGCGCAGGGGGCGGACGAGCTCGGCTATTACGGCGTGCTGCTGCCGACGGGGCGCTCCTGCGAGGATTCCTGGATCGTCGCTTCCGCGCTGGCGCCGCTGACCAAGCAGCTGCGCTTCCTCGTGGCGGTGCGGCCGGGCCTGATGGAGCCCTCCGCGGCGGCCCGCATGACCGCGACCCTCGACCGGATCTCGGACGGGCGCCTCCTGATCAACGTCGTCACCGGCGGCGACCCGGTGGAACTCGCCGGCGACGGCGTGTTCCTGTCCCACGACGAACGCTACGCCGTCACCGACGAGTTCCTGACGATCTGGCGCGGCCTGCTCGCGGGCGAGACCGTGACCTTCCAGGGCGATCACCTGCGCGCCGAGAACGGCCGGCTGATCTTCCCGCCGGTGCAGAAGCCCTATCCGCCGCTCTATTTCGGCGGCTCGTCGGCGGCCGGCATGGCGGTCGCGGCCGAGCATTGCGACGTCTACCTGACCTGGGGCGAGCCCCCGGCCCAGGTCGCCGAGAAGATCGCCGCCGCCCGGCAGGCCGCCGAGGCGAAGGGCAAGACCTTCTCGTACGGCATCCGCCTGCACGTCATCGCCCGCGAGACCGAGGCCGCGGCCTGGGAGGCCGCCGAGCAGCTGATCTCGAAGCTCGACGACGCCACCATCGCCAAGGCGCAGGAGACCCTGAAGCGGCAGGATTCCGTCGGTCAGAGCCGCATGATGGCGCTCCACGGCGGCAGCCGCGACAGGCTCGTGGTCGCGCCGAACCTCTGGGCCGGCGTCGGCCTCGTCCGCGGCGGCGCCGGGACGGCGCTGGTCGGCTCGGCCGACCAGGTCGCCGACCGGATGAAAGAGTACATCGATCTCGGGATCGACCGCTTCATCCTCTCGGGCTACCCGCACCTGGAGGAGGCCTACCGGTTCGCCGAGCTGGTCTTCCCGAAGCTGCCGCTGCGCGCCACCACCGGCCGGCCGGCCGGCAATGCCCGCAACGACGGCCCGTTCGGCGAGATCATCGCCAACGACCTCGTGCCGACCCGCCGCGTCGGCGCGCACTGACCGGCGGCCCGCCGTCACGGGGCATGGCTGATCTGCATTCGGGCAGCCCGGGCGTCATGGTCATGCCATCCTTGGCGCCCATCCGCACCGCCCATCGCCGCGCGACGCGCTCGCGCGGCCTGGACGAGCGTAGGATTTCGATGACTTCGACCAAGACGGCCCTCCTGGCCATCGGTCTGTGCCTCGGCCCCGCCGCGGCCTTCGCGGAGCAGTCCCCGGCCCGGGAAGCCCTCAAGCAGTACTGCACCGGCGACTACATGGATTTCTGCAGCGCCTACGCGCCGGGCGGCCCGGAGGTCGAGGCCTGCTTCAAGGCCAATCTCAAGAAGCTCTCCCCGAACTGCTCGGCGGCGATCACCGCCTACAAGAAGGAGCAGCGGGCGACCAAGCGCGTCAGCGAGGTGCGCTGAGAGCCGAGCGGCCGTCGCGTCGGCGTCCGCGCCCCGGAGGCCGCCGACGCCGCGCAGAAGCGGCCTGCACGATAATTTAAGCCGACACCTGCCATCGGTTGAGAACTGGCGTGGCCAAGATCAGGTCCTGCGATTCGGCGACGATCCGCGCGCGTGACTGCACGGGATCTCCCCCGGGATCTGCGAGCTCCGCCCGTCGGGATTTCGAGACGCGGGTACCGTGCCGATGACGACAACCGACCTGACGTCCGCCGGGACCGCCCCCCCGGCCGGCGGCCGCGCGGCCATGCTGCGCGGGGCCCGCATCGTGGCGGCCGCGGCCGTCACCGTGATGGTGCTGCTGCTCGACCTCATCAGCTACTCCCAGCTCATCTTCTCGGGGCCGCTGGCGGAGAGCCGGGCGGCCGGCCTGTCGGCGCTGCTCGCGGCCTACGTGCTGGGCAGCCTCGTCTTCATCGCGCTGCGCCGCACCGCGCGGATCTCGCTGTCCTTCATCGGCGCGGCCGCGATCGTGCAGGCGGCGATCGCCGCGGCGGTCGCCGGGCAGCTCGAGGCCGCGGGCATCACCGATCCGGAGACGGTCGGCCAGCTCGTCCTGGTGGCCTGCGGCGTCTCGACCTTCGCCACCGGCGTGATCTTCGCGCTGCTCGGCACCCTGCGGGCCTCCCTGCTGGTGCAGCTCCTGCCCTACCCGGTGCTCGCCGGCTTCCTCGGCGGCGTCGGGCTGCTGTTCCTGCGCAGCGGCGTGCAGATCGGCGGCCATGTCGACGATCCGGTCGCGGCCCTGCTCCGCGCCGTCGACCCGGCGAACCTCGATCCGGGCCGGATCGATGCCGGGGCGCTCGCGCGCATCGCCCTGACCCTCGCCATCGGGTTCTGCGCCTTCTACCTGCCCCGGATCGTCCGGCACTGGGGGACCTACCCCGCGGTGATCCTGTCGAGCCTCGCGGTGGTCCATCTCGGGCTGGCCTGGACGGGCACCAGCGTCGCCGCCGGGCAGGCCTCGGGATGGCTGATCGAGCCGCTGCCGACGGGCACGCTGCTGCGCCCGCCCGCCATCGGCAGCCTGACGGCCTTCGATCCGCACCTGCTCCTGCCGATCTGGCCGAAGATCGCCACACTGGTCGTCGTGGCGGTGATCATCCAGATCCTCTACGTCGTGAGCGTCGAGCTGGAGATCCGGCGCGATCTCGACATCGACCGGATGTTCGTCGCCTCGGGCGCCACCAACCTGGTCGGCAGCGTGTTCGGCAGCTCCGCGATGGGCTTCGGCCGGACCTCGACGCTGCTGCTGCACAACATCGGCGGCGGCCACTGGCTCGGCTGGTGGCTGACCCTCGCGGTCATGGCGGCGCTCCTCATCGTCGGCGCGAGTCCCCTGGCGCTGCTGCCCCGCCCCCTGGCCGGCGGCGCCCTGATCGCCATCGGCATCGGGCTCCTGTTCAACCTCGGCGTGGCCAGCCGGACCCTGCCGGGCTGGGAGATCGCCATCGCGCTGGTCGTGTGCGCCGCCACCGCGTTCTTCGGGGCCACCACGGGCTTCCTCGTGGGCGTCCTGCTGGCGATCCTGATCTTCGGGGTCCAGTACGGGCAGATCGGCGCGATCCGCCGGTCGCTGTCCGGAGCGGAGCGGCGCAGCAGCGTCATCCGCGGTCCCGACGCCGCGGCGCGGCTCGAGGCGGCCGGCGGCCGGACCCGGATCTACACTCTGCAGGGCTACCTGTTCTTCCTCAACGCGCAGGCGATCTTCCGCCGGGCCGCCGCGGAGGCCGGGGATCTGCGCGTCCTGATCCTGGATTTCCGCGAGACCGTGGGGCTCGACAGCTCGGCGCTGATCGCGTTCCGCAAGGTCGGCCAGCTCGCCGAGCAGCGGCGCTTCGACGTGCTGCTGGTCCACGTCGATCCGGCGGCGCGGCTGCTGATCACCCGCAACGGGCTCACCGCCGACCCGCGTGTCCGGATCCTCGACACGCTGGACGAGGCCCTGCGCGCCGCCGAGGCGACGCTCCTGGCGGAGGCCGGCGGCGCCGGCCCGGGGGAGGTCGCCGTCTTCGCCCGGCACATGGCCGACCGGCTCGGCAGCGCGTTCGGGCCGGACGATTTCGCGCCCTACCTGACGGTCCGCGAGCTCGCGGCGGGCGCGGCGCTGATGCGCCAGGGGGAGGCGGCCGACGCCCTCTACTTCCTGGAGCAGGGCCTCGTCTCCATCGAGATGGAGGTCCCCGGCCGCGGCAACCTGCGCCTGCGCACCACGACGGCCGGCACGGTGATCGGCGAGATCGCGCTGGTCCAGGGCGGTCGGCGCACCGCCACCGCCGTCGCCGAGAGCCCCTGCCGGGTGGTCGTCATCGACCGCGCCGCCCTCGCCCGGATGGAGCGGGAGCGCCCGGACCTCGCGCTCGCCTTCCAGCGCTTCCTGATCCTGGAACTGGCCGGCAAGGTCTCCGACACGAACCGGCTGCTCGAGGCGGAGATGCAGTGAGGCGCCCGGCGGCGCCCGCTTGCCCGTCCGCGGGTCAGGCCGCCGCCAGCACCACGGCGAGCCCGAGATGGGTGACGTGGTGCAGGAACTGGTCGATGCCCATCAGCCACCAGAACCGGGCATCCGTGGTCGGCAGGCGGGACCGCTGGCCGACCAGCACCTTGCCGCGGTCGATTCCCGTGTGGATCGCGAAATCGACGAGCGCCAGCCACCACAGGGCCGGCTTCACCGCGAGCGCGATCGCCAGCGTGCCGAGGCCGTGCAGGCCGGTATGGGCGCAGAGGGGGCCGAGCCAGGCGGAGGACCGCTGCTTGCCCTGCGCCATCCAGTTGGTCTGAAGGAAGAAGTCCGCCGCGAGGTGCTTCACGGCGAACGCCAGGACCAGCAGCGCGAAGGCACCCACCGGGACGAGCGTATCGACGGACGGCATCGCGGCCCTGGCTCTCCTGCCGCGATCCTGCGGGGAAGGGTTCGGCAGCGCGCACCGCGCCCCGAATCGAGGAGGTGCCAGCATACACGCACCGACCGACCCTGGCGCGGGCCGCGATCCGGCGCGTCCCGCCGGCCCGGCTCCGGACGTCGCGCGGTCGATCTCAAAATCCGGACCGATGTTTCGCCCGCCACCGGGCCGATCGGCGAGATATTCCATCTATTCCCGCGAAAAACTCGCAGGTTCGCAAGTTTTAATAATTCCAATCAACAAAGATAGACGTTGTTGCACAGAACAGCCGCGTGATACCCGTCCGATCCGCGTGAGCCGTATCGATGGGACATCGTGAGCGGGACAGTGGCGACCTGGAAATGCGACGCCGGCTTCTCGGACCACGGGATCGCCGCGGGCCGGCCCGGCCGGCCGCCGCCCGGCGGATCCTGGAACCTCGCGGCGTTCGAGCGCCATCGCCCCGCCTATCTCGCGCGGGCACGCCGCATCCTCGGCTGCCCGGCCCAGGCGGAGGACGTGGTCCAGGACGTGCTGCTCCGGCTGATCGCCGATCCGCCCCCGGCCGAGACCGTGATCCAGGCCGCCTATATCGGACGGATGGTGCGCAACCTCGCCCTCGACCGGGCGCGGCGGCAGGGCTTCGAGCGGCGCCTGTTCACCGATCTCGACGCCGCCCCGGACCCGGCCGATCCCGGCACGGGGACCCCCGAGGCGGCCGCGGCGTCGCGGGAAGCCCTGCGGCAGGTGGAGGCCGCGGTGGCCGAGCTGCCGGAGCCGGTGCGCACGGCCTTCCAGCTCCACCGGGTCGAGGGCGTGCCGCAGGTCGAGATCGCGGCCCGGCTCGGGGTCTCACGCGCCCTGGTGTGCGGTCTCGTGCGCCGCGGCCACCTGCACTGCCTCGCGGCCCTCGACCGGCGCTGCGCCGCCTGCCCGGCGCGCGCCGAGGCCCCAGGCCAGCAGCAGCGCCAGGCCGAGCCCGTCGGCCAGGAACTCGGCCGCGACCCGGCTGGCGAGCACCCCCGGGTAGCCGAGCAGCGGCGGCAGGATCAGGAGCGGCGGGATCAGCGCCAGCCCCTGCGCCGCCAGCGACACGGCCGCGGCCCGGCGCGGTGCGCCGATCGCCTGGAACAGGGTCGCGGCCGCGAGCTGTAGGCCCACCGGCATGAAGGCGACCGCGAAGAGCGCGGTGGCGCGCGCGCCCTCGCGGGCGGTCGCGGGATCCCGCGCGAACAGGCCCGCCAGGGGCTCGGCGAAGGCGATCATCAGGCCGCCGACGACGAGCCCGTAGGCGAGGGCGGCGGCCAGCACGAAGGCGAGGGCGCGGTGCAGCCGGTCCCGGCGGCCGGCCCCGGCGGCGTGGCCGAGGACGGCCTGAGCGCCCGCCATCGTGCCGAGGAGCGGCAGGGCCGCCACCAGGGTCAGCCGCAGGGCGATGCCCTGCGCGGCGACCGCGGCGTCGCCGTAGGGGGCGGCCGCCTCCACGAACAGCGCCATCGCGAAGGCCGCGAGCAGGCTGGAGCCGGTGGCGGGCAGCGCGAGGGTCAGGGCCTCGGCGAGGGCCCCGCGCCCGATCCGGCCCCCGGGCCAGCGGATCGACACCCGGTCCGCCTCCCGCGCCCGGGCGAAGTGCAGGCCGTAGGCGGCCGCCCCCGCGAGCTGCGCGCCGATCGCCGCCCAGCCGGCGCCGACGGTGCCGAGGCCGCAGACCCGGATCAGCACCGCGTCGAGCAGGATGTTGAGGCCGAAGCTGCCGACCATGACGGCGCCGCTGAGGCGCGCGTGGCCCTGGGCGCGCACGACGAAGCCGCCGACGATCATCACCAGCATCAGGGCCGTGCCGACCGTGGCCAGCGCCGTGTAGGGCGCGGCCTCGGCGGCGAGGGCGGCATCGGCACCGAGGAGGCGCAGCCAGAACGGCGTGTCGGCCACGATCGCGGCCGTCACGGCGAGCCCGGCCGGCAGGCTCAGCCAGAAGCCCAGGCCGGCGGCGGCCGCGGCCCGGTCGCGGTCGCCCGACCCGAGGGCGCGGGAGACCTGGGAGGCCGCCGCGATCCCGGCCCCGTAGCCGAGCGCCGCGACCAGCAGCGTCACCGGGTACGCCAGCGCGATGGTGGCGATCGCGGCGGCGCCGAGATCGGCCACGAACCACGCGTTGACCAGCATCTGCAGCGCGTGGGCCGAGATGCCGAGGATCGCCGGCCCCGACAGTCGCAGGACCAGGGCGACGACCCGGTCCTGGTCGAGATCGACCGGCCGCCTCACGGGGCCGCGGCGGCCGAGCGGATCACCGCCCGGGCGGCCCGCTCCTCGCCGAGGATCGTCTCCGCGATGGCGCCGGCCCGCACGGGCAGGATCGACAGCAGCGTCTCGGTCAGCCCGTGGGTCGGCTCGCTGAAACCCTGGAGGTGCAGGCTCACCCGGGGCTCGGCGCGCTCCAGCGGCAGGCGGTAGTGCCGGTCCGCGGTGTCGCCGGCGAGGAACGGGCGCACGGGCTCGAGCAGCGCCGGCATCGCGGCGCGCTGGTATCCGGTGGCGCAGATCACGGCCGCGTAGCTCTGCCGCTCGGTGGTCCCGTCGACGTCGTCGCGCAGGGTCGCGCCCAGGCCCTCCGCGTCCGGCTCCAGCGCCACGACCCGGGTGCTGCGCCGCAGCCGGAAGCGGGTCACCCCGCTCACCGTCTGCTCGTAGAGGGTGGCGTAGAAGTCCTGGATCAGGTCGGCGTCGACCACCGCGTAGTTGGTGGCGCGATGGGCGGCGATCAGCTCCGCCCGGACCGGCGCCGGTGCGTCGTGGATCCGGTCGACGGAGGCCGGGTCGAAGATCTCGTTGACGAAGGGGCTGTCGTCGGCGGGCTTCAGGGCGGGCCCGCGGATCGCGAGGTCGACGAGCGCCCGCGGGTAGCGCGCGCCGAGATCGGTGACGATCTCCACGGCGCTCTGGCCGCCGCCCACCACCAGGATGCGGCGCTCGGGCCCGTCCAGGCGCGGCGCCCCGAGGGCCTGCGCGATCCCCGGCAGGTACCAGGAGGAGTGGATCAGCCGCCGGTCCCGCGCGTGGGCCGCGAAGGGGGCGGGGATCGCCGGATCGCCGCCCGCCGCCACGACGAGGTGCCGGCAGCGGCGCAGGCGGCGCGTCCCGGCCCCGTGCCGGGCCTCGACCACGAAGGCGGCGAGCCGACCGTCGCGGATCTCCGGCCGCACGGCCTCGACGGTCTCGCCGTACGCGACCGCGTCCGAGAACTGGTCCGCCGCCCAGGCGAGATAGTCGTTGTACTCGACGCGGGACGGGGTGAACGTCTTGAGGTTGAGGAAGGTGCTGAGCCGCCCCTTCACGTGCAGGTAGTTGAGGAAGCTGAACGGGCTCGTCGGGTCGCGCAGGGACACGAGGTCCTTCACGAAGCTGATCTGCATGTCGGCGCCGGGCAGCATCATCGCCCGGTGCCAGCCGAACCGGTCCTGCCGCTCGATGAACCGCAGGGACGGCCGCGGCGGCCCGTCGCCCATCGCGTCCCGGAGGGCGATGGCCAGGGACAGGTTGGCCGGGCCGAAGCCGATCCCGATGATGTCGTCGGTCGCGGGGTGATCCGTCATCACGCGCATCTCTGTTCGTCGAGGGTTGTCTCGTCGGGCACGGCGGGGGGCCGCGGCGCGGCGTCGGCGGCGGCCGCCCCCGGCACCCAGAGCCGGTCGCGCACGAAGTGCTCGCGCGACAGCGCGACCAGGGCCGCGCGCTTGTGGGGGAAGTCCACGGTGGCGATCGTCGCGAAGCCGGAGGCGTGGAGGTTCCGGATCTGCTGGGCGTGATCGGCCCGCGGCTCGCCGACGATGCGCTGCGTCCGCGGCTCGTCGAGGAACAGGTAGTGCATCAGCGACGGCAGCCAGGCCGACAGCGCGGGCCGCCCGCGGACGGACGCGTCGCCGATCGCGACGTGCCAGCCGCGGTCGTAGGGGCCGGCCTCGTACAGCGGCCCGAGGCGGCTCTCCCGCGCCCAGTACAGTTCGAAATAGCCGAAGGGCCTGCCGTCGAGGCAGCCGAACAGCGGCAGCGTCGCGGGGCCGGCCTGGAGCGCGGCGATGTAGGCGGCGTGCGCCTCCAGGGTGCCGGTCTCCTGCCAGATCGCGGCGACCCGGGGATCGTTCATCCAGCCCGAGAACAGGGCGACGTCGCCGGGCTCCGTCATCGTGCGGAAGCTCAGGCGCCGGCCGAGCCAGGGGATCGCCCGCGCGTAGACCGTGCCGGCGGGCGTCCGGGGCCGCAGCGGGTGGCGGCGGCCGGCCGTGGCGGTGAACAGCTCGGGGAAGGGCGGCCGGGCCTTCGGGAGCCAGCGGGCGGCGCATTGCCAGAGGAGCCCCGGCAGGATCTCGACCCCGTCGCCGGCGGGCCGCGCCGCGCCGAGGTCGAGCAGCCGTCCGGACGTCGCCGGATCGGCCGCGACGCCGATGCGCAGGACCTGCGTGTCCTGGGCGGTCAGCGCCTCGGCGCGCGCCAGGATCGCCTCCGCGGCCGCGGCCGGCGCGGCCGGCGCGGCGAGGCGGATCACCGGCACCGCCCGGGTTCCGTCCAGGGTGAGCGGCACCTGCGCGGCCACCTGTGCGGCCACCTGCGCCCCGTCATCGTGACTCGGTGCGGGGTGCGCCCCCGCGTCGCGCATCCGTGGGCTCGAAGCGTCCGTCATCCGTCCTCCGCGTGTCGCCGGCACCTCCCTGACGGATGGCGCCGCCCGGCGTTCAGGGGTTTCGTGCGGACAGCTTCCGCCGGCGCCCGGCGCGGCGCCGTGAACGGGACCCGGTCTCAACCGTCACTCCCTGGAAGCCCGGAGCGGCGCAGGAGCGAGCGGATGGACAGGCACGGCCAGGAGGGGCGCGCGGACATCGCTGCGGACATGGATTCGGACATGGCTTCGGACATGGCTGCACACACAGGTCCGGGCGCGGCCGAAGATGCGGCCCGGGACGCGGCCGCGGACTGGACCCGCGGGCCGGTGGTGGTGGCCTTCGACTCGGCCGGGCACGGCGCCTTCTGGCCGGCCGGCCGGGCGCTGCCCGCCGGCTGGACCCGGGCGCACGGGCCCTGCGGGATCGCGGCGGCGCGGGACTGGATCGCGGATCCGGCGCGGGCGCCCGCGGCCGCCCCCGTTTCGGCGCTCGCCCCCGACGCCGACCGCGAGAGCGTCCCGGCCCGGCTCGCGCGCCTCGCGGCCGCCGAGCCCGAACGGCCGGCGGTGCTGTTCGGGACCCGGACTCTGACCCGGGGCGAACTCGACGCCCGGGCCGGTGCCCTCGCGGCCGCGCTCGCGGCGCGGGGGATCGGGCGCGGCCACCGGGTCGCGGTGGCTTTGGAGCGCGCGCCGGAAACCATCGTGGCGCTGCTCGGGGTGCTCCGGGCCGGCGCGGCCTTCCTGCCCGTCGACCCGGCCTACCCGGCCGCCCGCGTCCACGGGATGCTGGCGGATGCCGGCATCGCGCAGTGCCTCACCACCCCGGCGATCGCCGCGCGCCTGGAGCTGCCCGCGGGCATCGCCCGGCTCGATCCCGCGGCGCTGGAGGCTGCCGCGGACGGCCCCGTTCCCGCCCTGCCGGAGGCGGGCGACGCCGCCTACCTGATCTACACGTCGGGCTCGACCGGGACGCCGAAGGGCGTGCTCGTGGAGCACGGGCCGCTGGCCATGCACTGCCGCACCACGGCCGCGGCCTACGCGATGGACGCGGAGTCGCGCGAACTCCACGTCCTGTCCTTCGCGTTCGACGGCGCCCACGAGCGCTGGATGACGCCGCTCGTCGCCGGCGGCTGCATCGTGCTGCGCGGGCCCGAGCTCTGGACCGCCGCCGAGACCCTGGCGCAGATCCGCCGCCACCGCGTGACGCATGCGGGCTTCCCCACGAGCTTCATCGGCCAGCTCGCCGAGTGGGCCGAGCGCCTGGGCGAGGCCCCACCGGTCCAGGTCTACTCCTTCGGCGGCGAGGGGATGCCGCGGGAGACCTTCGCGCGGCTCGGCCGCGCCCTGAAGCCCCGGCTGCTGATCAACGGCTACGGCCCGACCGAGTGCGTGATCTCGCCCCTCGTCTGGGCGGTGCCGCCGGACGCGACCTTCGCCGAGCCCTACGCGCCGATCGGCGGCCCGGTCGGGGCGCGGGCGGCCTACGTGCTCGGGCCCGACCTCGCGCCGGTCGCGGACGGCGAGACCGGCGAGCTCTACATCGGCGGCGGCCTCGCCCGGGGCTACTGGGCGCGACCGGCGCTCACCGCCGAGCGCTTCCTGCCGGACCCGTTCGCCGCGGGCGGCGGCCGGATGTACCGCACCGGCGACCGGGTCCGGCGGCGGCCCGACGGAACCCTCGCCTTCGCGGGGCGGGCGGACGACCAAGTCAAGATCCGCGGCCACCGGATCGAGATCGGCGAGGTCGAGGCGGCCCTGCGCGCCCTGCCGGGGGTCGCGGAGGCCGCGATCCTGCGCCGGGAGGGCCCGGCCGGCGCCTATCTCGCGGGCTACGTCGTGCCGTCGCGCGGGCGCCGACCGGAGCCCGGTCGGCTGCGCGCCGGCCTCGCCCGCACCCTGCCGGAGCCGATGGTGCCGGCGAGCCTGACGATCCTCGACCGGCTGCCGGTCACCACCAACGGCAAGGTCGACCGCAATGCCCTGCCGGATCCGGCCGCCGACGACCGGCGCGGGCGCCCGCCCGGGACCGCCACGGAGCGGCGCCTCGCCGGGATCTGGTCCGAGTGCCTGGGCTTCCCGGTCCGGGCGGCGGACCGGCGCTTCTTCGAACTCGGCGGCGATTCCCTGTCGGCCCTGCGGCTGGTGGCCCGCCTGCGCCTCATCGCCCCGCGGGGCGGGATCGGCGTGGCGGATCTCCTGCGCGACCCGACCATCGCGGAGCTGGCGGCCCGGATCGACGCCGGGGCGGGGGCCGCCGACGAGGGCCTCGCGCCCCTGGTCCGGCTGTCCGCCGGCCGGCCGGAGAGCGGGCGGCCGCTGCTGGTGCTGTTCCCGGGGCTGCTCGTCAGCACGCGGGAATACGAGCCCCTGGTGGAGCGTCTCGGCCCCGGCCAGGAAGCGCACGGCTTCCTGTGCGCCTCCCTGGTGGAGGCGGTCCGGCCCCTGCCGGCCGTGGCCGAGCTCGCGGAGGCCTATGCCGAGCGGGTGCGCGACCTGATGCGCGGCCGCGCGGGGTCCTGCGTCTTCCTCGGCTGGTCCTGGGGCGGCGTGCTCGCCTACGAGACCGCCCGGCGGCTCGGCCCGGGCTTCCCCCTGGACTGGGTCGGCATGCTCGACGCCTGCGGCCTGGAGGCCGCCTTCGCCCCGGGCGCCGGCCGGCCGATCGAGCCCGCGGAGCGGGCGGCGCACGAGGCCCGCGTCGAGGCGTGGCTCGCCCGCGCGCCGATGCGGGCGCACTGGGAGGCCCTGCGCGCCCGCATGGACCCGGAAGCCGCCGTGCAGTTCCTGCGCTTCCTGGCCGCCGAGCCGCAGCCCCTGCCGGCCGACGGCCCCGAGGTCGGCAGCCGGGAGCGGATGCTGTGGACGCTCGTCGACCACGCGATCCAGTTCCGGTCCCTCCGCCTGGAGCCCGGCACGGTGCCGGTCCGCAGCTTCGTGGCGGCGGAGTCGCGGGCCCGCGGCGTGCCGCTGATCGACTGGGCGCCCCTCACCGGCCGGCTCCTCGGGGTGGAGACCGTCCCGGAGACGGATCATCTCGACATCGTCCTGTCGCCGCATCTCCACGACCGGATCGCCGCGCTGACGGCGCCCGACGACCGGGGCCCCGCAGGCGCCGACGCTCGGACCGCCGCCTGACATGCGGGAGCCCGAACCGACCTTCGAGACCCTGCGCGACGCCCACGTGGCGGCGCTGACCGGCTCCCTGATCGACGGCCTCGAGCACGGCCCCGGGGGCGCCGGCTACGTCTGGTCGCGCAGCATCCCGGACCCGACCCTGAACTTCGCCTTCGGCGTTCACCGTCCCGACCAGTTCGCGTGGGCGGGCGCGGCGGCCCTCGGGCGCGCCCGGGCGCCGGCCTTCCTGGCCCGGGACGACGGGGAGATCGCGCTGCTGCGCGCCCTGTTCGAGCCCGCGGTCCTCTACCCGGCGAGCTGGATGGTGGCGCGGGGACTTCCGGCCCCGGCGCCGGCCGGCGCCGCCGTCACCGTGCAGGCGACGCCCGCGCCGGGGCCGGATTTCGAGCGGGTCTTCGCCCACCTGTCCGACGCGCCGGGCGTGCGGACGCATCTGC
This sequence comes from Methylobacterium sp. C33D, assembly GCF_053345825.1. Lineage (NCBI taxonomy): Bacteria > Pseudomonadati > Pseudomonadota > Alphaproteobacteria > Hyphomicrobiales > Methylobacteriaceae > Methylobacterium > Methylobacterium sp. C33D. Next base: position 56,340 of record NZ_JBKFAV010000021.1, on the reverse strand, counting down.
GCCGCTACTACATCCCGGCGCTGCGCGCGGCCCGGGCCCGGCCCGGCCTCGCGGCGCTGCATCTCGTCCTGCGCGACGCCGCCGGCCCGGCGGCCTGCGCCAGCCTCTACCTGCGCGGCGACACGGCGGGGCTGTACAATGTCAGCACGCGGGCCGACCGGCAGCGCCGCGGCCTCGGCACCGCCGTGACGGTCGCGGCCCTGCGCGAGGCGCGGGCGCGAGGGGCCGCCCAGGTCTTCCTGCAATGCCCGGCCGGCGGCAGGATCGAGGCGCTCTACGCCCGGGCGGGCTTCCGGACGGCCTGCGCGCCGACCCTGCTGTGCACGACCCCGCCGTGATCGGAGCCCGCTCAGAACGGCTCCGCGCCGTACCCGCAGGGCGTCAGGCCGAGGACGAACCCGATCTCCGCCTCGGCGTCGCGCAGGACGAGCGCGCTGGCCGGACCGGTCACGACCTTGCCCCGGCCCTCGACCCGGGCCCCGTACCGGCCGCGGGACCCGGGAACGGCCAGCGCCGCGAGGGTGCGCCGCACCGCCCGCGGATGGCGGACGCCGTTCTCCTCCAGCCAAGCCGCCTCGTCGGCGGGCCAGACCCGCAGGGGCAGGGGCGTCCCGGCGCCGCGCGCGGGGGACCGCAGGGCCGCGGCGAGGCGCGCGCGGAGCCTCACGGCCGGCCGATCCAGGCCGCGCGCAGGACCCGGACGGGCGCCGCCGGAGCGGGTCTCCGGACGGGCGCGGGCGGGACCGCGTCGGTGCCCCCCCTATCGACCGCCACCGCGCGGGCGAGTGCGGCGGCCAGGGGCGCGTAATCGGCCAGATGCACGCCGTCCCGGTGGAGGCCCGCGCCGGCGAGGCCGCCGGCACCGGATCGCCACGGCGCGAACGGGTCGAAGAAGGCGTGGCCCCCCGCGGCGCAGAGCGCGGCCAGGCGATCCGAGAAGGCCGCGACGGCGGCGGGATCCCGGCCGGTCGCCCCGGCACCGATCGGCGGGATCGCGGCGACGAGGACCTGCGCCGCCCAGGCCTCCAGGCGGCGCAGGATGCCCCGGACGTCGGCCTCGAACCGGTCGACCACCCGGGCCCGCTCGGGATGCCGCCAGCGCTGGATGTCGTTGGTGCCGATGATCAGCACCGCGGCCGCGCAGCGGACCGGAACGCGCAGCGCCGCGAGCTGGCGGCCGCAATCGGCCGCGGTGCTGCCGCCCACCGCGATGTTGATGCAGGTCCGCCCGCCGAGATCCGGCGCGCCGACGAACTCCGCGTGGGAATTGCCGGCGAGCAGCACGCTGCCGGGCTCGGCCGCCCGGAGCGCCGCGCGGATGCCGGCGCGCCGCTCGGCGAAGCGGTGCCCGACGATCCGCCTGTGCCGCCAGTGCCGGGCCGCAGTCTCGATCCAGTGGGTGCCCATGGCAGTCCTGATCAGGCGTGAGGAGGCGGCCGCTCCCGGACGGCCGGGACCGGGGGACGACGGGCCGGCCCGTCACCCGGCCACCGGAGACAGCGGGCCGCGGGCGGCCGAACGACTTGCCGCCGCGCATCGAAGCGCGAGAAACACTTTGGAAATACGATCCAATACATCGGACCAACGCACCCTTCTATATGTGGGAAAAAGTCACACGTCAATTGCCGCGCGGTCGCGATCCGGCGGAGGCGCCCGTCCGGACGCCTTCCGGCGGCCGCGCCGCCGCGCTACCTCGGGGATCGCGGGGCGCCGTCGGTCGCCCGGAAGCGTCGGGGTGCCAGGATGGCCAGCGAGATGATCAGGGACCGGGTCTTCATCGTCACGGGCGCGGGCTCGGGCCTCGGGGAGGCGGCGGCGCGGGGCCTCGCGGCGGCGGGGGCCCGGGTGGTCGTGGCCGAGATCGCCCGGGAGGCCGGCGCCCGGGTGGCGGCGGATCTCGGGGCGCAGGCCCGCTTCGCCGAGACGGACGTCACCCGCGAGGCGGACGGCGCGGCGGCGGTCCGGACGGCGCTCGACGCGTTCGGGCACCTCCACGGGCTCGTGAACTGTGCCGGCATCGCGCCCGGGGAGAAGGTGGTCGGCCGCGACGGGCCGCACCGGCTCGAGACCTTCGCGCGGGCGGTCTCGGTCAACCTCGTGGGCACGTTCAACATGATCCGGCTGGCCGCCGACGCCATCGCCCGCGAGGCGCCGGACGCGGCGGGCGCCCGGGGCGTGATCGTCAACACCGCCTCGATCGCGGCCTTCGACGGCCAGATCGGGCAGGCCGCCTACGCGGCCTCGAAGGGCGGGGTGGTCTCGATGACCCTGCCGATCGCCCGGGAGCTGGCCCGGCACGGCATCCGGGTCGTGACGATCGCGCCCGGCATCTTCGAGACGCCCATGATGGCGGGCCTGCCCCAGGAGGTGCAGGACACGCTCGGCCGGAGCGTGCCCTTCCCGCCGCGGCTCGGCCGGCCGGCGGAGTACGCCGCCCTGGTCCGGCACATCTGCGAGAATCCGATGCTGAACGGCGAGACGATCCGCCTCGACGGGGCCCTGCGGATGCCGCCGCGGTGAGGGCTCAGCCGATCGACACGCTGGTCAGCACCTCGGCGGCGCGGCGGACCTCGGCGGCGATCATCTCCTCGCTCGGGCCGTCGATCGGCATGTCCGACAGGATCGCCGCCACGTCGCGCTTCACGTCCTCGCGGATCTCCGGGTTCTCCTCGGAGAGGCGCCCGATCAGGACGCCCAGCACGATCTCCAGGGCGGAGAGCTTGGCGTGCAGGCGCGTGAACTCGTCCAGCGGCTCGGGCTCGTTCGCGGTCATGGTCGGCTCCATGTCGGGTGGCTCGGTTCCTCATACAGGCGGAGCGGCGGGCCGCGCCATCGGGGACCGGGCGGCTTTTTTTCCCGCATGGCAGCAACCGTATCTCCGGAGCCGACGTTTCACGCTCCCGTGAACGAACCCGCGAAGGGACACCCCGCCATGATCACCCGTCTCACCGCCGCAGCCGGCCTCCTCGCCCTCTCCACCGGCCTCGCCCTGGCCCAGACGCCCACCGCGACCCCCGCCGAGCCCGCCTCCAAGGCCGACAGCAACCTGAAGGAGTGGCAGGTCGCCAAGGTCGCCAAGGTCGGCCTCGCCCAGGCGCTCACCACCGCCGAGTCGCAGGGCGACGAGAAGGGCGGCCGCGCCATCGACGCCGATTTCGAGAAGGCCGGCAGCAAGGACCCGGCCCACTACGCGATCAAGGTCGTGTACCCGAGCGGCAAGCTCGTCGAGTACGGCATCAACGCCGATACGGGCGCGCTCTACAAGACCGAGAACCAGCCGTTCGAGCGCTACTTCACCCGCCTGAAGGCCTCCGACTTCCAGAACGCCAAGACCTCCCTGAAGGACGCGCTCGCCATCGCCGAGCAGAAGGCCGGCGGCGGCAAGGCCTACGAGGCCGAGGTCGAGAAGGACGGCTCCGCGGTCCAGTACGAGATCAAGGTCGCCGGCGCCGACAAGGAGCAGGAGGTCAAGGTCGGACCGGACGGGAAGGTCCTGAACTGAGCTGATCCCGGCCGCGCTGGTGAGCCATCGGCGCGGCCGCTGCATCCTGTCGCCCCACCCGCTGCGGAGCCGAACCGCCCCCGCGGCGCTTCCCTTCCTGCAGGCGGCCCGACGGCCGCGGACGGGGAGGGCGGCATGGATCCGGGCGCGCAGGACACCGACGGCCGTCTCGGCCGGCCCCACACCCGGGTCGAGGGTCCCGACAAGGTCACGGGCCGGGCTCTCTACAGCTCCGACCGCACCGGCCCGGATCGGGACACCGCCCACGCCGCCCTGGTGACCAGCACCATCGCCCGGGGCCGGATCACCGGGTTCGACCTCGCGACGGCGGAGCGGGTGCCGGGACTCCTCCGGATCTTCACTTACCGGGATTTTTCCGGCGCGGTCGCCCCGGTCAAGCACCTGATGGCCGGCGGCTACGCCAACAGCTCGCACCGGCCGCTCGATTCCGACGCGGTGGCCTATGCCGGCCAGATCGTGGCCCTCGTGGTGGCCGAGACCCAGGAGGCCGCCGAGGCGGCGGCGGGTGCTGTGAAAGTCTCCTACGCGGCCGAGCCCGCCGCCGGCGGCTTCGACGCGCCCGGCGCCGAGACCGTGCGCCTCGCCGACCTGAAAGCCCAGCACGCGGATATCGAACGGGGCGATGCCGGGGCCGGGTTTCAGGACGCGGCTATCCGCATCGAGGCGCGCTACGAGACCCCGGTCCAGCACCACAACCCGATCGAGCTGTTCACCACCCGGGCCGCCTGGGAGGGCGAAAGGCTCACCGTGCACGAGCCGACCCGCTACGTCGGCGCCGTGCAGCACGGGCTCGCGGCGCAGCTCGGGCTCGATCCCGCGAACGTGCGGGTGGTGGCGGGCCTGATCGGCGGCCATTTCGGCTCGAAATTCGCGCTGTCGCAGCACACCGCGCTGGTCGCGCTCGCGGCCAAGCGCCTCGGCCGGCCGGTCTCCCTGGTGCCGAGCCGGCGGCAATGCTTCACCATCGCCAATTACCGGCCGGAATCGCGCCACCGGATCCGCCTCGGCGCCGAAAGGTCGGGCCGGTTCACCGCCCTCGTCCACGAGGCCGAGACCGTGACGTCGCGCTTCGACCCCTTCGTCATGGAGGGCGCGGAGGTGACCGCGAGCCTCTATGCCTGCCCGAACATCCGCACCGAGGAGCGGGCCGTGCGGGTCGACCGCAACACGCCCGGCCCGATGCGGGCGCCCCCGGAGGTGCCGTTCCTGTTCGCCCTGGAGAGCGCCGTCGACGAGATGGCGGTGGCCCTCGGCATGGACCCGATCGAACTGCGCCGGCGCAACGATACGGCGGTCGATCCGGTCTCGGGACAGCCGTTCTCGACCCGGCCGCTGATGGCCTGCTTCGAGGCGGGCGCCAAGGCCTTCGGATGGCCGCGCCGGGCGCCGCGCCCGGGTTCGATGCGCGAAGGGCTTTGGCGGGTCGGCCTCGGCTGCGCGACCTCGGTGCGCCCTGTGAAGATCGCCGCCGCGACGATGCGGGTCCGGCTCGGCCCGGATGGCGCCGCAGAGGTGTCTTGCGCGCATCACGAGATCGGCAACGGCATCACCACGCTGCTCGCGATGGGCGCGGCGGACGGGCTCGGCGTGCCGGTGGAGCGGGTGACGGTCCGGCTCGGCGACACGGACCTGCCGGCGGCCGGCATCTCGGGCGGGTCGAGCACGACCACCAGCCTGATGAGCGCCCTGGCGCTCGGCTGCCGGCAGATCCGCGAGACCCTGGCGCAGGCCGCGACCGGGCAGGGCGGGCGCCTCGCCGGCCGGGATCCGGGCAGCCTTCGCCTCGCGGGCGGCCGGCTCGCGGCGCCGGACGGGACCGGGATCGCGCTTCGCGACGCCATCGGCCCCGAGGGCGTCGAGACGATCGCGGCGTTCGTGCCGGCGGGCGGCGACCGGGAGAAGGCGCTCGCGGGCCTGCGGCGGGGCCATATCGGGCTCACCCTCGGCGGGGGCGGCAAGGCCGTGTCCTGGGGCTTCGGCGCGCAGTTCGCGGAGGTCCATATCCATGCCGAGACCGGGGAGATCCGGGTGGCCCGGCTCACCGGCGCCTTCGCGGCGGGGCGGATCCTCAACCCGCTGACCGCCAAGAGTCAGCTCATAGGCGGGATGATCTGGGGGCTCGGCTCGGCTCTGCTCGAAGAGACGGTGCTCGACGGCGCCGCCTACCGCAACCCGGATCTGGCCGAGTATCTCGTCCCTACGGCCGCCGACGCGCCGGAGGTGGAGGCGCTGCTGGTGCCCGATCCCGACGACCGGGTCGACGCGCTGGGGCTCAAGGGCCTGGGCGAGCTCGGGATCATCGGGGTGAACGCGGCCATCGCCAACGCCGTCCACCACGCCACCGGCCGCCGGATCCGCAGCCTGCCGATCCGGCTGGAGGATGTGGCGTAGAGGAGGGCGGCTCTCCTCCCCCGGCGATCCTGGGCTTGCCCGGGATCGCTCAAGCTTGCGGGGAGGCGTCTGGGGATCGCAGTTCCCGCGTGGGGGTGGGGGTGGTTCCTTCTGAACCACCCCACCCCTGACCCCTCCCCGCAAGGGGGAGGGGAATAACGCGTGCGCCGCCTACTCCATCGTCGGCGCGAGCTTCTTCACGCTCGCCACGTCCTCGCCGAGCCACGCCGCGTTCTTGGCGGTGCCGTCGAAGGTCGCGCTCGTCTTGAACAGCTCGTACTTGCCCTCCAGCGCGTAGGGCTTCGACCGCGCCAGCAGCTCGGCCACCGCGGCCTTGTCCATCGGCTTGAAGGTCTTCACCGCCTCGAAGGCCTGGTCGAGGTCGCGCTGGTTCTGGATGCCGGTGATCACCACCGAGACCGGCAGGTTCAGCGAGAAGTGCAGGTACTCGATCGGCTTGATCGGCGCGTCCGCCTTCAGGATCACCCCGTCGCCGAAGGTCTTCATGGCGAGCGGCGCGATGCCGTTCTGCACGAGGTAGGGCAGCACGAGGTGACTGAACGAGCGGAAATGCGCGTCCATCACGTTGACGGGCATCTGCACGGAATCGAAGTGGAAGCCGCGCTCGGCGGCGACCTCCAGCATCTGCAGGTGGATGCGCGGATCCTTGTGGCCGGTGAAGCCGATGTAGCGGAGCTTGCCTTGGCGTTTGGCCTCCAGGAACCCCTCCATGGCGCCGCCCTCGGCGAAGACCCGGTCGGGATCGTCGTAGCGCAGGATCTCGTGGTGCTGGACGAGGTCGATCCGGTCGGTGCGCAGGCGCAGGAGCGACTGGTCGATCTGCTTGAGCGCCTCCTCCTTGGTCCGCCCGTCCATCTTGGACATCAGGAAGACCTTGTCGCGGTAGCCGCCCTGGGCGAGCGCCGCGCCCATGCGCAGCTCGGAGCGCCCGTCGTTGTAGTCCCAGCAATTGTCCATGAAGGTGATGCCGCGGTCGATCCCGGCATGGATCAGCCGGGTCGCCTCGTCGTCGGTCACCGCGCTCTTGCCGAGGTGGAACCCGCCCATGCCGATCGCCGAGATCTTTTCGGAGGTTTTCCCGAACGACCGGTAGAGCATCTCGCCCCGGCGCTCGCCGGGATCGGTGACGAAGGGCAGGTCGGCCGGGTCCTGCGGCCGGGTGTTGGGGAGCGCGGGGGCGTTCACGGCCGCACCCGCGCTGCCGGCGCCCGCGAGGCCCGCACCGAGCACGGCGCCCTGTAGAAAGCTGCGGCGTTCCATCGGCTGTCTCCGTTCGCGAATGTCGGGGTGAGGGGAGGTAATGCGTCGGGCCGGGTCATCGTTCGGTCTCCGCGGCGAGGCGTCCTGCCGCGTGGAGCAGGCGCAGGGCGGCGCAGGCGGCGCCGTAGCCGTTGTCGATGTTGACCACCGTGATGCCGGGCGCGCAGCTCGCCAGCACGGCCTCCAGGGCCGCCCGGCCGCCCGCGGCGACGCCGTAGCCCACGGAGGTCGGAACCGCGATCACCGCGCCCGCCACGAGCCCGCCGACGACGCTGGGCAATGCCGCGTCCATGCCGGCGGCGACGATCACCACGGGGTGCGCCCGGATTTCCTCCAGGCGCGTGGTCAGCCGCCACAGGCCGGCGACGCCGACATCGGCGAAGAGCGAGGCCGCCCGGCCGCCATAGGCGAGCACCCGCAGGGCCTCGCGGGCGACCGGCACGTCCGAGGTGCCGGCCGCCACCACGGCGACGCGGGCCGGGCCGGCAATCCGCGGGCCTTCGCCGAACACCGCGGTGCGCGAGACCGGGCAGTAGTCGAGCCGCGCGGCCGCATGGAGCCGGTCGCGCTTCTCCGGATCGAGGCGGGTGAGGAGGAGCGAGGCGCCGCGCGCCCGGGCGGCGTCCAGGATCGCGTCGATCTGCTCCGAACTCTTGCCGGCGCAGAAGATCGCCTCCTCCAGCCCGATCCGCTCGGACCGGGCGAAATCGAGGGTGAATTCTTCGGAGATGCTCACGGCCGGGCTTCCGTCTGATCGACCAGGAAGGCGCTGCCGACCCGGTAGGGCGCGAACCGGACCGGACCGGCGAGGCGCGCCGGCGCGAGGGTCCGGATGTCCGCCCCGAGCGTTTCGCGATCCGCGGCGTCGAGGGCCGCCAGGCTACCGGGATCGAGCTCCACCACCACGCCCTCGGCGCGCACCCGGCACCGGACTGCCCGTCCGGCTCCCCCGATCGCCAGCGCCCCGCCGACCAGCCGCTCGACCGCGTGGATGAAGCCCAGAATCTCCGGCTCGATCGCGATGCCGGTCTCGACCCGGCTCGACAGGCAGGGCGCCGCCGGCAGCTCCGCGACGGCGCCGAGGCCGAGGTCGCGGGCGAGCGCCCGCACAGTGGCCTTGTCGAACCCGGCCTCCACGTAGGGGTGGCGCACGCCGTGCTCCCGGGCGGCGTCGAGGCCGGGGCGGTACTCCCCGAGGTCGTCGCGGTTGGCGCCCGAGAGGATCTGCCGGTCGGTCACCCGCCGGACCGCGCCGTAGAGGTTGGTCTTGCAGAAGAAGCAGCGGTTGACCGGGTTCGCCCGGTAGGCCGGGTCGGCGAACTCGCCGGCCTCGATCACCCGCAAGGACCAGCCCTCGCGGGCGGCCTCGGCGCGCACCCGGTCGGTCGCCTCCCCGGGCACGGCCGGCGAGACCGCGTGGACCATGAGGGCCGCCCCCGGCGCCAGCCGGTGGGCCAGGGTGGCGAGCGTCAGGCTGTCGACCCCGCCGCTCACCGCCACCGCGACGGGCCCGAGCCCGGCGAGGACCGTTTCGAGATGCTGGCGCGTCACCGCTCCTCCTGCTCCTGTTCCAGCGCGCGCCGCTCGGCCTCGCGGCGCAGGGTCGCCCGCGCGGCGTGGCCCGCGTGATCCCGGGCGTCGTCGGCCTCGGCCTTGGCGGTGCGTCCGCCGGGGCGGTCGACCACCTTCACCCGGACCGGACGGCCCGCCTGCTCCACCGTGCGGGATTCGCGGTCGAGCACCGCGCCCTCCACGTGGTGGTAACGCAGGCCGATCGTGGTGGTCTCCCGGAAGCAGGCCGCGATCGCCGCCTCCAGGCTCTCCGGCCGCACCAGGGCCTGGATATGGGCCGTCATCCGGCCCTTCTTGCCGAGGACCGGCGCCTGCACGACGTCGAGCACCCCCGGCTCGGCGCGCAAGCGGTCGAGGCCCAGGGCGAGGTCCTCGCCCGACTGGTCGTCGACCTCGAAGGCGATCACCGCGAGGTCCCGCCGGCCCGGGCGGGGCGCGGCCTCCTCCAGCACCAGGGCGCGCAGGCAGTTGCTCAGGCCCGGCAGCACCTTCGTGCCGAAGCCGATGCCGGTGCGCCCGAGGATGCCCCGGGGCCGGCCCCGCCCGGGATCGTCGCCGCAGAGGTGGCGCAGGATCGCCGCGCCGGTGGGGGTGACGCGCTCGCCGGGAATCCCGTCGTCGAGGGTGGGAAAGCCTGCCAGCAGCAGCGTCGTGGCGGGCGCCGGGACGGGGAGGGGGCCGTGCTGGGTCCGCACCCGGCCGGAGCCCAGCGGCAGGGCCGAGACGCTCCAGCTCCGCGCCGCCAGGGCGGCGATCAGGTGGGCGGCCGCCACGATGTCGGCGATCGAGTCGAAGGCGCCGACCTCGTGGAACGCCACCGCGTCGACCGCGATGCCGTGGACGCGGGCTTCCGCCGCGGCGAGGTGCCCGAAAATGCCGAGCGCGTGCGCCCGCACCGAAGGCGCGAGATCCGCGTCCGTCAGCGCGGCGCGGATCTCCGACCAGGGCCGGTGGCCGTGATGGTGCGCGTGGCCGTGGTCGTGCTGATGGCCGTGCTGATGACCGTGATCGTGGGGATGCGGATGGTCGTGCCGCCCGGGATGCTCGTGCCGGTGCGGCGCGGGCCCGGGCTCCGCCCCGGGCGCCGACACGGCGAAGCGCGCGCCGCTGAGGATCCCGTCGTTGTGCGCCCGGACCGCGCAGGCGATGCGCGCGTCGACCGCCCGGACGCTGGCGGACACGCCGGCCTGATGCTCGGGGAAGGCGTCCAGCAGGGCGGCGGCGAACATGTCGCCGGCGACGCCGCCGAGCGCGTCGAGGTGGATGTGCATCGTGTGTCGCGCGGGCGCCCGTGGCGTGTGACAGGTCCGCCTCAGATCGTCCGCGGCCGCCCGGCGGCAAGGCGCGCGCGACCCGCGCCGCCGCGGCGTATCGCCCGCGCCGCTCAGGAGAGCTGCAGGTAGGCCGGATCGAACAGCCCGCGCTCCCGCAGCCCGTCGAGATCGCGGATCGTCAGGCGGCGGCTGCGCAGGACGACGAGGCCGCCGGTGCGCAGCTCCTTCAGGGTGCGGTTGATGTGCACACTCGTCTGGCCGAGGGCGTCCGCGAGGTCGGGCTGGGTCACCGGCATCGGCAGCGTCGTCCCGTCCGCGAGGCCGACCCGCGTCAGCCGCAGGTGCAGCTCGCAGAACAGGTGCGCCAGCCGCTCGATCGCCGAGCGCCGGCCGACGCTGGCGATCCACTCGCGGTGGATCGCCGTGGCGGCGAGCAGTTCACGCCACAGGCACTCCTCGACGGCGGGCCGGCCGCGGACCGCGTCGCCGATCTGCTCCGGGGCGATCCGCGCGACGGTGACGGGCGTCAGCGCGCCGATGGCGTGGTCCATGCGCGCCCGGCGGAACGCGAACGGATCGCACAGGTCGCCCGGCAGGAGCAGCGCGACGATCGCGCGCCGGCCGTCCGGGAACTGCTTGTACCGGCAGGCCCAGCCGTCGAGGATCAGGTGCGTGTGGTACGGGTCGCTGTGCTGCCCCTCGATATCCTGCCGGGCCGCGACGTGCCGGACATGCAGGCGCCCCAGCCCGTCGAGGACCGCGCGGTCCTCGGGCGCGAGCCGGACATGCCGATCCATCTTCCGTACGAACGGGTTCTCCACGTCCGCCTCCGGTCAGATCACCGCGGCGCCGGCGTGCCGGCGGCCGGGCGGCGGAGGGCGGCCGGGCAGGCGCCCGGGTCGGCATCAGGGCACGCGCGAGGGCGGGCGACCGCAGGGGGGCGGGCGCCGTCGCGCCCGTCCGCAGCGTCCCGCGCGACGGTGCCGCCAAGGGCATCTTTGAAATAATGAGGCACGGATATTTCTATCGGCAGGGGGCCAAACCGTCGTCCGAACATCGAAGTCCGGATCTTCTTGATCGGCTTGTGCCTGCAGCAGAAAAACGTGCGCCAACCTGTGTTAAGTCGGCGCCGTGGCCCGCGACGCCCCGCTTGCCAGGATGGCCGGGCGGAGCGCTATTCCGCGGCGGCGCCCACCGTGTCGGCCATGCGCGCCCGGCGGGTACCCAGCGGTTGCGGGGCGCCGACGGTGGTGTCCTCGGCGGTCTGGTGTTCCATCTCGGCGTTCAGCTGGGCGCCGACCAGCACGATCATGGTCGAGAGCCAGATCCAGGTCATGAAGCCGATCGCCGCGCCGAGCGAGCCGTAGGTCTTGTTGTAGCTGCCGAAATGGGCGACGTACCAGGAGAACAGCAGCGACGCGACGATCCACAGCACGGCCGCGAGGGCGCCCCCGGGCGTGACCCAGCGCCAGCGCGGCGCGTCCCGGCTCGGCCCGTAGCGGTAGAGCAGGGCGAGGCCGAACAGCACCGCCACGAGCAGTACCGGCCAGCGCAGCAAGGTCAGCCACCACGCGTCGGTGCCGAGCCCGACATAGGCGAGCACCACCGGCAGCACCACGACCGCGGCCAGCGCCAGGATGAGAAACAGCAGCGCCCCCGCGGTGAAGCCGAGGGAGACGAGGTTGAGGACGAGAAAATTACGCTTCTCGCGCTCATTGTAGACGAGGTTGAGCGCGTCGAAGACGTGCTTCACGCCGCCATTGGCGCTCCAGATCGACAGGACGATGCCGAAGAGCAGGCTGAACCCGAGGGTGGTGTTGCCCTGCTCGTTCAGGCGCTTGACCTGATCACCGATGATCTCCAGCGCCCCCTGGGGCAGGATGCCCTGGAGGCTGGCGAGCTGGTCGTTGATGGTCGAGGCGTCGGCCACGAGCCCGTAGCACGAGACCAGGGCCGCCACCGCGGGGAAGATCGCCAGCAGCGTGAAGAAGGTGACGCCGGCCGCGATCAGCGACAGGCGGTTCTCGCCGACGTCGTGATAGGCGCGCAGCGCGATGTCCTTCCAGCCCTTGGCGGGGATCTCGGTCGGCGTCGAGGCCTGCCGGCCGCGATCGGCCTCGGTCCGGGCGACGGCGTGGGCCTCGCGCCCCGCATGCGCGGGCGACGTCCGGCGCGCGCCGTCCCGGTCGGCGGACCGCCCGGACGCGCGGTCGGCCCCGGGACCGGACGAGGAACCGGACGCGGGACCGGCCGAGCCGCGTGCCGGCCGGCGGGGGAGGGCGACGAGGCCGATCAAAGCGGTGGCGAGGGCCAGCGTCCAGACCGTCGAGGCGCCTCCCTCGGGGGCGGCGGCCCTGGCGGGGGCTGGATCGGGGGCGGGCATCGGCGACCTCGGCACGGTTCGGGCAGACAGGGGCGGGGCCTTCGGGACCGCGCGGCGCGGCGTCCGGGTCGGCGCGTCCGGAACGGCGCGTCCGAATGGCCGCAGCTGCGAGGGGGAACGCCGCGGCGCGGGGAACGGTTCGCCGTGCAGTTGCAACTCGACGGCACACGACGCGGAGAACCGGCATGGCGCGCCTGGACGGCGGGACGGTGGTCATCACCGGGGCCTCGAGCGGTATCGGCCGGGCGGCGGCCGAGGCCTTCGCGGCGCGCGGCGCCCGGGTGGTCCTGGCGGCGCGGCGGGCCGACGTGCTCGACGGGATCGTGCGCGACCTGCGCGCGGCGGGCGCCGAGGCCGTCGCGGTGCCCACCGACGTCACCGAGCCCGAGGCGGTGGACGCCCTGGCCCGGGCGGCGCTCCGGGCCTTCGGCGGGATCGACGTCTGGATCAACAACGCCGGGGTAGGGGTGTTCGGCCCCTTGCTGGACGCCCCCCTGGACCTGCACCGGCAGACGATCGCGGTGAACCTGCTGGGCGCCGTGCACGGGGCCTACGCGGTGCTGCCGCACTTCCTGGACCGCGGCCGGGGGACGCTGATCAACACGGTCTCGATGGGCGGCTGGGCGCCGACGCCCTTCGCCGCCGCCTACACGGCCAGCAAGTTCGGCCTGCGCGGCTTCTCGGCGAGCCTGCGCCAGGAGCTCGCCCGCCACCGGCACATCCGCGTCTGCGCCGTGTTCCCCGCCATCGTCGACACGCCGGGCCTGGAGCACGGCGCCAATGTCAGCGGCCGGCGGCTCAATCCCGGGCACCTCTACTACGCGCCCGAGGCCGTGGCCGAGACCTATCTCCGCCTCGTGCGCCACCCGCGCGACGAGGTCGCGGTCGGCTGGCCGGCCCGCCTCGCGCAGGTCGGCTACGCGCTGGCCCCGTACCCGACCGAGCACCTGATGGGGGCCGGGTTCCGGTGGGCCCTCGACCGGGCCGAGCCCGGGCCGCGCACGCACGGGTCCCTGCGGGCGCCGAGGCCGGAGGGCACGCGGGCCGACGGCGGCTGGCGCGCCCGCAAGGGCGTCCCCGATGCCGGAACCCTGAGCACCGCCCTCGGCGCGGGGCTCGCCGCCGCGGGGGCCTGCGCGGCTGTCCTCGCCGGCCTCGCGGCGGCTCGGCGGTTCGGCACCCGCGGCTGAGCCCCGTTCGGGCGAAGCGCTAACCCATGTTGCGGCATGGGCGGCCCGGGCACGCCACAACCGGTCCTCTGGGCTTGACCGGCCCGCCCGCCGACGACCGGACCGAATGCCCGACACCGAAGGCTCACCGCTCCTCGATCCCGTCGCGGACGTCGCAGAGGAGGCCGGGGACGAGACCCGCTTCGGCCTGCCGGAGGCCGTGCGGGCCCATCTCGGCACCCTGCTCGGCCGCACCTACGAGCGGATCGACCAGGATTCGGGCGGCGCCGCGAACCCCTTCGCCGACCTGCTCGCGCGCCTGGAGGCCGCCCTCGCGCAGGCAGAGGGCGAGCGGGACAGGACCTTCCGCGCCGGCCTTCTGGAGGTGGTGCCGGCGCTGCACCGGTTCGCGGTCTCGCTGACGCGCGACCCGGCCGCGGCGGACGATCTCGTGCAGGACACCCTGCTGCGCGGCTGGCGCGGCCGCGGCGGCTTCACCCCCGGGACCAACCTGGAGGCGTGGCTGTTCACGATCCTCCGCAACGTCTTCTACAGCCAGCACCGCAAGCAGGGCCGCGAGGTCGCCGACACCGACGGCAACTACGCCGAGCGGCTGACCAGCATCCCCGAGCAGGGGGGCCATCTCGACCTGCAGGACGTGCGCGCGGCCCTCGACCGCCTCGCGCCGGTGATGCGCGAGGCGCTGGTCCTCGTGGCGATCGAGAACCTGAGCTACGAGGAGGCCGCCGTCGTCATGAACTGCCGGATCGGCACCGTGAAGAGCCGGGTCTGGCGCGCCCGCGAGCAGCTCGCGCGCATGCTCGGCTACGGCGGCGACGAGATCGGCAGCGACGGGGTCATGCTGTCCGTGACCGGCACCTCGGCCTGATCGCGACGATTCTCACGATCGAATACGCCAATTCGACACTTCGACGGCCGTATTCGCCAGCAAATTGACTTAGGTGAAAGCGCCCGGGCCGCCGCCTGGGCGATATGGAGCGGGTTGGGTCGATCCGTCGACTCGGCCGGGCTCCCATCGGTGTGACATCCCCCCGATCCACCGATGGGAGCCTCTTCACCGGCAGCCGCGGCGGAAGCGCGGGCCGGACGCCCCGCCCCGGATCTCAGGTCGAGCCGCCCCGATCCGCGTCGAGCTGCAGCAGCAGCTCCGCCAGCCGGGGATCCAGCGCCTCGTCGATCACCGGATCGTACAGCGCCCGCATCTGGCGGCCGAGCCGCACGCGCGTCTGCGCGTCGAGGATCGGGCCGCCCGCGATGGGCACCACCCGCAGGGCGGAGGGTGCCGCGCCGGGGGCGTAGCGCTCGGTCGGTCTCGGGGCGGCGCGGCGGTGGTCAGGCCGGTGTTCGGCCCGGTGTTCGGGATGAGGCATGCCCTCTACATCGGCCCGCACCCCCGCCACGGCAACCACCGGATCACGCGATGGCACGTCCGATGGCAGGTCCGGCGGCAGGTCCGGCGGCGCGTCGCCGTCGGCCTCAGGCATCGTCCTCGGGGGCGAAGACCTCGCCCTTCTCGGCCAGCACGGTGTTGGCCGCGTCGCGGGCCAGCTCGTCCCGGTCGGCCGCGGGATCGGGGCGGCCGAGGGCCCGCGCCAGGGCTCCGTCCCAGCCGGGCGCCGGCGCCCGGCCCTGCCCGGCCAGGATGGCGCCGGCCCGGCGGCAGACCCGGTCCCAGTCCGGCGCGCCGAGGGCGGCCCAGTCGGTCCCGAGGCCGAGTTCGGTGGCGGCCTGGGTAGCGGCCTGGGTCGCGGCCCGGGTCGCGGCGTCGGCCGGGCCCGGCGGCGGGGCAGGGTTGTCGGTCATGGTGCTGCGGCCTCCTGCCGGGCTGTCGATGCTCCGGCGCACGATATAGCGCGCCGGTCCCCGCCCATCAGCGCAGGCCGTGGGCCGCGAGTTCCTCCGGCGCGCCCGCAGCCGCGTCCTGGCGCACCAGGATCGCGTCGAGGATGACCGGGCGGTCGTCCCAGGCATCCACGCCGACATCGCAGGAGCGCGTGGTGTCGGCGAGCCAGCCGTGGCTGTGCCCGTAGAGGTGGCGGGTCTCCCGCCACAGGCCCGGCCAGGCCCGGTGCGCGTAGTGCGACAGGAACAGGCGGTGCGGCCGCCCGCGCGCGTCGGCGACGGAGAGGCGGGCGCTCTCCACCGGCGGCTCGGCCCAGGGCAGGTCCAGGACGCGGTTCGAATCGTGGTTGCCGCGGACGAGGCGCTTGGTGCCGTTCAGCCGCGCGAAGATCGCCGCGCAGTGCGCCCGGCTGGCATGGGCGGCGAAGTCCCCGAGGTGCCAGACGGCGTCCTCCGGGCCGACCACGGCGTTCCAGCCGGCGACCAGGGCCTCGTCGTGGGCCTCGACGCTGCCGAACCGCGCCCCGCGGTGGCGGAGGATGTGCGGGTCGCCGAAATGCGTGTCCGCGGTGAAGAAGATCGCCATGGTGTCGAGACCTGGGCCGCGGGCGCGTCCCGTCCAGACCGGCCGGCGCGGGGCGCGCCGCCGCATCGCCGCGTCCGGGCCGCGTCCGGGCCGCGTCCGGGCCATTTCCGGATCACTTCCGGGCGGCTTCCGGGCGGCTTCCGGGCGGCTTCCGGGACGTCCCCCGGGCCGGTAAGGCTGCGGCGATGCTGGATCCCGCCATCTACGCCCACCTTCTGGACGCGGCGCGCGCCCATCCGCCGCTGCGGGCCGCGCTGGTGCAAGCCGGCCCGATCCCGATCGCGCCGCCGGTGCATCCGTGCGTCGCCGACCGCCTGTTCGTCGAGGTGGTCAACCAGCAGCTCTCCGTCCGGGCGGCGGCGGCGATCTGGGCCCGGATCGAGGCCGCCGCCGCGGCCGCGGGCTCGAGCCCGAGGGGCCTGTTCGAGGCCGGGGACGCGGCGCTTCTGCGGTCCTGCGGCATCTCGGGCAACAAGGTGCGGGCGCTCCAGGCGATCGTGGCGGCCGAGACGGCGGGCCTCCTCGGACCCGGCCTCGCCGCCCTGCCGCATGCCGAGCGGGCGGCGATCCTGTGCGGCATCCGCGGCGTCGGCCCCTGGACGGCCGACATGGTCGGCATCTTCCACTTCCACGACCCCGACATCTGGCCCGCGGGCGACGTGGCGGCGGTGGGCTGCCTGCGCCGCCTCACCGGGCGGGCCGACACCGCCGCGGTGGCGGCCGCCTTCGCGCCGTACCGCTCGATCCTGGCCCGCTACCTGTGGCGGATCAAGGACGCGGTGGCCGCGCCGATGGACGCGCCGATGGACGCGCCGGAGACCGCGCCGGCCACACAGGATCCCGCGCCCCGGCTCCGGCGCCCCCGCGGCGCGGCGAAATCCGGGTGACGGCCGGCCAGGGATCGGCTATCCGTCGGCGCCTCCCGGGCCCGTAGCTCAATGGTTAGAGCCGGCCGCTCATAACGGTCTGGTTGCAGGTTCGAGTCCTGCCGGGCCCACCACCCATCAGCCAAGTCGCCGCGATCGCTCGATCTGGCCTTCCGGCTACCCAGGGCCGCCGCCGTGCAGTCGCCCTGCAGAGCCTGACGCACGATCACGCTGGGCGGCCATCCTCGGTCGAGGAGTCTCTCGGCCAGCGTCAGGACATGCGCGTCGAGGCGGACGGCACCGCACCTGTCAGCGATGAGCGAAAGCGCCGTCACCCCTGAGCCGGTGGGAACCCGCGCCCTCGCGGAAGCCGCCCGTTCCCTGAACCGTGTGACCGGCTCGACGACGCGCGAACACGGCATCATCCGTGACGGTCCCTCCGATCGTATACCGGCCACTCCCGCATGCCGGCTCCACCGCGATCGCCAGCCGGCGCGCGCGATCGGCTTGGTATCCGGTTTGCCTCTGCGGCCCGGGCAAAGGGTGAATGCGACATGAGACGATCCTGGTTCTCCGGCCTGCTCGCGGCCGCGGCGCTGCTCGCGCCGGTCTCCGGCCGCGCGGAAACGACCGTGAAGGCGGTGCTGGAGGCCGAGATCGTCACCCTCGATCCCTACTTCACCACCGCCTACATCACGCGGACCTTCGGCTACATGGTCTACGACACGCTGTTCGCGCCGGACGCGACGGGCGTGTTCCGGCCGCAGATGGTCGACACTTGGTCGGTGTCGGATGACCGGCTGACCTGGCGCTTCACCCTGCGCGAGGGGCTGCGCTTCCACGACGGCGCGCCGGTCCGGGCCGCCGACTGCGTCGCCTCGCTGAAGCGCTGGGCGGCCCGCAGCGCGCTGGGCGGCCGGCTCATGGACGTGACCGCCGGCCTCGAGGCCGTGGACGACCGGACCTTCGTGCTGACGCTAAGGGAGCCCTACGGCCTCGTCCTCGACACGCTCGGCACGACGTCGAGCCCCACGCCGTTCATCATGCCGGCGCGGCTCGCCGCGACGCCCCCGACGACGCAGCTCTCCGAGGTCGTGGGATCCGGTCCGTTCGTCTACGACCGCGCCGCGCACGTCCCCGGCGACCACATGCTCCTGCGCCGGAACGCCGATTATCGGCCGCGTCCCGAACCGGCCGACTTCCTGGCGGGCGGCAAGGTCGTGAAGGTCGACGCCCTCGACATCCGCGTCATCCCCGACGGGGCGACGGCGGCGGGCGCCCTGGGCGCGGGCGAGATCGACTACATGCAGTACGCGCCCTTCGACCTGATCGCCCAGATGGAGTCCAGGAAGGGCTTGGCAGTGATGAACTTCACCGGCCCGCACAGGTTCACGGGCCACTATCGCATCAATACGGCGTCCAAGCCCTTCGACGATCCGGCGATCCGGCGCGTGCTGCTGCGGCTGGTCGATCAGCGGGAGGTCCTCGACGGGTTCGGCCTCGATCCGCGCTTCTCGCAGACCTGCGACGCCTTCTTCATCTGCGGCTCGCCCTACGAGACCCATGTCGGAACGGACCTCCTGCACGACCCCTCGGTGGCGGCGGCACGGTCCGCTCTGAAGGCGACCGCCTACAGGGGCGAGCCGGTGACCGTGATGGTGGCCAACGATCTCGAGGCGGCGCGCGTGTCCTCGACCATCCTGGCCGACCGGCTCAAGCAGGCCGGCTTCACCGTGGATCTGCAGGTCATGGATTGGGCAGCCCTGCTCGCCAAGCGCACCAAGAAGGCCGGCTGGGGCCTGTTCGGCATCCATGCGCTCGGGCTCGATCTCAGCTCGCCGCTGACGAACTCCGCGATCAACTTCAACTGCAAGGACGCGGCGAGTTCCGGGTTCATGTGCGACCCGCGCATGGTCGCCCTGTTCGACCGCTTCGCCCGCGAGCCCGATCTGGACAAGCGGCGCGCCATCGCGGGCGAGATCCAGACCATCGTCTACGGCGAGGGGCTGGTCGTCCCGTTCGGCCAGTTCGCGCAGCCCGCGGCCTACCGGACCGCGCTCACCGGTCTGATCCCCTCCGCCATCCCGCTCTTCTGGAACGTCGCGAAGCCATGAGCGCAGCCCCGTACGACGTCATCGTGGTCGGCGCCGGCTCCGCCGGGGCGGCTCTGGCGGCCCGCCTCTCGGAGGATCCGCGCCGCCGGGTGCTCCTGCTGGAAGCCGGGCGCGACTGGCGCTCCACCGACGCGCCGCCGGCGCTGCGCTCGGCCAACATCATCCCGTTCATGTATGACCCGGCCCATCAGGCGGACTGGCAGTGGCCGGGGCTGATGAGCCGGCGGACCCGTGCGCAGGAGCCCCGCTTCTACTGGCGCGGCCGCGCGCTCGGCGGCAGTTCGACGGTCAACGCGCAGATCGCGATCCGCGGCGTGCCCGCGGCCTTCGACGCCTGGGCGGCGCAGGGCTGCACCGGCTGGTCGGCCGCGGACGTGATGCCCCTCTTCGACCGGATCGAGGACGATGCCGATTTCGGCCTGGAGGACGGCGCCCGGCGCGGCGGTCCGCTCCCCGTGTATCGCGCGAAGCCGGAGGCCTGGGGCGCGGTGGATCGGGGGCTCCGCGCGGCCGCCCTCGCGGCCGGACATCCCTGGAAGGCGGACCTCAACGCGCCGACGGGCGAGGGCGTCTCGTGCAACCCGATCAACAGCCGCGACGGTCACCGCGTCACCACCAATGACGGCTACCTGGAACCGGCGCGCGACCGGCCGAATCTCGCGATCCGCTGCGAGGCCCTGGTCGACCGCGTCCTGTTCGAGGGGCGGCGGGCGGTCGGCCTGCGCGTGCGCTTCGGTGCGGAACCCTGGACTGAGATCCGGGGCCGGGAGATCGTCCTGTGCGCCGGCGCCGTCCACTCCCCGGCCATCCTGATGCGGTCCGGGATCGGCCCGGCCGAACCGCTTCGCGCCCTCGGCATCCCCGTCGGCCAAGCGCACGAGGCGGTCGGCCGCAACTTCATGGACCATCCGATCCTGCGGGCGACGCTGGATCTGAAGCCGGAACACCGCGCCGTCGGCCCGGATGCGCGCCACACCAATTGCTGCGTCACCTATTCGAGCGGCCTCGCGGGCGGCGGGGAGCGCGACATGATCCTCGTCGCCTACAACCACCGGACCCTGACCGGTCCGGAACCGACGCCGCAGGGCGCGATCGGCGTCGGGCTCTACGACGCGTTCTCGCGCGGGACTCTGAACCTCACCGCGGCCGATCCGGAGGCCAACCCGGTCATCGACGAGAACATGCTCGACGACCCGCGCGATCGCCTGCGGATGCGCGACGCGGTGCGCCGCCTCGCGGGCCTGGCGGCGCATCCGGCCCTGGCCGGTCTCGCGACGGCGATCCGGTTCGGCGAGAGCCCGCTCGCGATCGGCGACGCCGCGCGCCTCCCGGACGACGAGCTCGATGCCCTGATGCTCGCCGAGGCCGGCGACATCCAGCACGCGGCCGGCACGTGCCGCATGACCGGCTGGCAGGACCCGTCCGGGGTCGTCGATCCCGATCTCAAGGTTCGTGGAACGGACGGGCTGCGGGTTTGCGACGCCTCCATCATGCCGAGCGATTGCCGGGCCAACCTGCACTTCACCTGCGTGATGATCGGCGAGAATCTTGCGCGACGGATGCGCGAGGAACGGACGTGATCGTGTCGAACGCGGGGCGATGGCGTTTCCCCGGTTCTCGGGCATGCCCCCGCCTCGCATTCGGGTGCGCGCCGCCTGATCGTCTCGAAGCTGTCGTGATGGCGTCGTGCCGGCCCGCCGCCCGTCGGTCGAACCGGCCCTCATGATGCCCGTATCGGGCGAAGGCGGCTCGATGATATGCTTGATCTTTCACCGTTAGCGACTGTTGCGCGAAATAATACCCGCACTCTTGCGGCGTAATGGATCCGTCTCCATCGCATCTCAATGGCACGCGTGTTGCGAACGGGCTGGACGCTTCAGGAGTCCTCCGGCTTGTCCCGCACGTTCGACGCGACTGATCTCTCCCGCCGCACGGTTCTGGCGCTTCCCCTCGGCCTCGCGGCCGCCGCGAGCGGCGCGCGCGCCGCCGAGCCGAAGCGCGGGGGCACGATGGTGATGATCGTCCATCCCGAGCCCTCGACCCTGGCCCATTACGCGGTGTCGGCGGGCAACATCCCGCCGATCGCCACCCAGGTCTACGAGGGTCTGTGCACCTACGACTGGGACCAGAACCCGCAGCCGAACCTCGCGAAGTCGTGGGAGGTCGCGCCCGACGGCAAGACCATCACGTTCAAGCTCCAGGACGGCGTGACCTTCCACAACGGCAAGCCGTTCACCAGCGCCGACGTGCAGTACTCCTTCATGGAGATCCTGAAGAAGTACAATCCGATCGCGCCGGTCATGCTCGCGGAGCTGGTCGCCGTCGACACGCCGGACCCGATGACCGCGGTGCTGCGGCTCGCCAATCCGGCCCCCTACATCATGAAGGCGCTGTCCGGACGGGACCTGCCGATCCTGTGCCGCTCGGTCTTCGAGGGCACCGACGTCCTCCAGAACCCCAGCGCCAACAAGCCGATCGGGACCGGCCCGTTCAAGTTCACGAGCTGGGAGCGCGGCCAGTTCGTGCGCCTGGACCGCAACGAGAAATACTGGAAGCCCGGCCTGCCGTATCTCAACCGGATCGTCGCCCGGTTCATCCCGGACGCGGCCACGCGCTCGGCCGCCATGGAGGCGGGCGAGGCGCATTTCGCCGGGTACAGCGCGGTCAACTACGCCGACCTCGCGCGGATGAAGACCAACCCGATCCTCGACCTGACGACCAAGGGCTACGAGATGACGCCGGCCCAGAGCGTCCTCGAGCTGAACGGCCGTCACCCGCAGCTCCAGAAGAAGGACGTGCGCCAGGCGATCGCCTACGCCATCGACCGCAAGGTCATCCTCAAGGACGTGATGTTCGGCTACGGCCAGCCCGCCACCGGCCCGCTCAGCCGCAAGTTCAAGACCGCCGGCCTCTACACCGACGACGTGCGCCAGTACGACGTGCCGGACCGTCTGGACATCGCCAACAGGCTGCTCGATCAGGCCGGCGCCCCGCGCGGCCCGGACGGGACCCGCTTCGCCCTGCACCTGGAGGTGAATTCCTTCGGCGAGCAGTGGCTGCGGCAGGCCGAGTACCTGAAGCAGGCGCTCGCCATCGTGGGCATCGCCGTGACGCTCCGCTCGGAGGACACCGCGACCTGGCTGCGCCGCGTCTACACCAACTACGATTACGACCTGAACGAGCCGTTCCTCAGCCAGGGCGTCGACCCGGTCTACGGGCTGAACAAGCAGTTCCTCACCAGCCAGATCCGCAAGGGCGTGACCTTCGTCAACGACACCTTCTACAGCAATCCCGAGATCGACCGCATGCTCGGCGAGGGCGCGCGCGAGCCGGACGCGGAGAAGCGCGCCGCGCTCTACAAGAAGGTCCAGCAGATCCTGGCGGAGGACAGCCCGATGATCTGGCTCATCGACGTGCAGTACGTCAGCGTCTTCAACCGGCGCCTCAGGGACCACACGACCGGCCCCCTCGGAACCCAGCAAGCCTTCGAGCGGGCCTGGATGGACGCGTAGTCCCGTGCGGCTCGCGCGTTTCCTCGGCTACCGGCTGCTGCTGGCCATCCCGGTGGTGCTCGGCATCGTCGTGCTCAACTTCTTCCTGATCCACCTCGCGCCCGGCGACGCGGCCTCCGTGCTGGCGGGCGAGAGCGGGGCGGCGAGCCCCGAATACATGGAGCAGCTGCGCCACAAGTTCGGCCTCGACCAGCCGCTCGCCACGCAGTTCGGCGTCTATCTGCTGAACATGCTCCACCTCGATCTGGGCTACTCGTTCCGCAACGACAGTCCGGTGGGGAGCCTCATCGTCGACCGGCTCTGGCCCACCGGCCTGCTGATGCTCACCGCCTTCGCGGCGGCGCTGCTGATCGGCACGCTGCTGGGCCTCGTGGCCGCGACCGGGCGCAATTCCTGGCGCGACGCGGTCATCTCGCTGGTCAGCCTCGTGGCCTACGCGACGCCGGGCTTCTGGCTCGGGCTGATGATGATCGTGGTCTTCGCCATCCGCCTCGGCTGGCTGCCCACCAGCGGCTACGACACGGTCGGCGCCGACAACGAGGGCTGGGACGAGGTCTGGGACGTCGGCCGCCACCTCGTCATGCCGGCGGTGGCGCTCGCCCTGTTCTACCTCGCGGTCTACGCCCGGGTGATGCGCGCCTCCGTGCTGGAGCAGGTCGGCATGGACTACGTCACCACCGCCCGCGCCAAGGGCCAGACCGAGGCGCGGGTGATGACCGGACACGTCCTGCGCAACGCGCTGCTGCCGGTGGTCACCATGGCGGGCGTGCAGGCCGGGAACCTGATCGGCGGCTCGATCGTGGTCGAGACGGTGTTCGGCTGGCCGGGGGTCGGCACGCTGGCCTTCAACGCGCTCCAGTCGCGCGACCTCAACCTGCTCCTCGGCATCTTCTTCGTCTCGGCCTGCCTCGTGGTCGTGATCAACCTCGCCGTCGACCTCGTCTACGTCTGCCTCGATCCGCGGCTGGAGCTCTAGCGATGCGCACGGCCCTGGCGCGGTTCGCGCGCAACCGCCTCGCGCTCGCGGGGGCCATGGTGCTCCTCGGGCTGGCCGCCCTCGTGGCGCTCACGCCGCTCCTCTATCCGGGCGATCCGTTCGCGCTCGTCGGCCCCGCCCTCCAGCCGCCGGGCGGCCCGTTTCCGCTCGGCACCGACACGCTGGGCCGGGACGTGGCCGCCGAGATCGCGTACGGCGCCCGCACCTCCCTGATCATCGGCCTCAGCGCGACCGGGGCGGCGATCCTGCTCGGGACCCTGATCGGCGGGCTCGCCGGCTACTACCGGGGCGGCGTCGAGGTCGCGCTGATGCGGCTCACGGAGTTCTTCCAGACGATCCCCGCCTTCGTGCTGGCGATCCTGATCGTGGCGATCCTGTCGCCGTCGCTCGTCAGCGAGGTCGTGGCCATCGTGGCCGTCTCCTGGCCCGGCATCGCCCGGCTGGTCCGGGGTGAGTTCGTTGCGCTCGGCGGCCGCGAGTTCGTGCTGGCCTGCGACGGCCTGGGGGCGGGCGACGCCCGCATCGTCTTCCGCCACATGCTGCCGAACTGCACCGCGGCGATCATCGCGGTCGGCACGCTGCTGATCGGCACCGCGGTCCTGATCGAGGCGGGGCTCGCCTTCCTGGGCTTGAGCGATCCCAACGTGATGAGCTGGGGCCTGATCATCAGCTCGGGCCGCGCGGTCCTCCGGTCGGCGTGGTGGATCTGCACCTTCCCCGGGCTGGCGATCCTGCTGACCGTCCTCGCCATCAACCTCGTCGGGGACGGCCTGAACGAGGTCCTGAACCCGAGGCTCCGAGAGCGATGAGCGACGCCGTCCTCGAGATCGAAAAGCTGACGATCGCGCTGCCGCCCGGCGCGGACCGTTCGAATGCCGTCACCGATCTGGATCTCGTCCTGCGGCCCGGCGCAGTCACCTGCCTGATCGGCGAGAGCGGATCGGGCAAGTCGATGGTGGCCCGCGCGATCCTCGGCCTGCTCCCGGAACCGCGGGTGCGCGTCGCCGGCGGGCGCATCCTGTTCGAGGGCGCGGATCTCGCCGCGATCACCCCGCGTCAGATGCGCAAGGTCCGGGGCGCGCGGATCGCGATGATCTTCCAGGAGCCGATGACGGCCCTGAACCCGCTCCACACGATCGGGCGGCAGATCGACGAGGTCCTGCGCATCCACACGAGGCTCGGGCGCGCCGACCGCCGGGCGCGCATCCTGGCGCTGCTGGCGAGCGTCCACCTCCCGGACCCGGCCCGGCTCCTGCGCGCCTACCCGCACCAGCTCTCGGGCGGCCAGCGCCAGCGGGCGATGATCGCCATGGCGCTGGCGCTGAACCCGCGGCTGCTCATCGCCGACGAGCCGACCACGGCGCTCGACGTCACCACGCAGGCGCAGATCCTCTCCCTGATCCGCGAGCTGCAGCGCGAGCACGGCACGAGCGTCCTGTTCATCACGCACGATTTCGGCGTCGTGGCCGACATCGCCGACACGGTGGCGGTCCTGCAGAAGGGCGTCCTCGTCGAGCAGGGGCCAACGGCCTCGGTGCTGGGCGCCCCGAAGCATCCCTACACGCGCGCGCTCCTCGCCGCCGTGCCGAAGCTCGCGCCGCCGCCGCGCCGCGCCGCCAGCACCGCCCCCCTGGTGGTGGAGGCCAAGCGGGTCGAGAAGACCTACGGCGCCCGCGGCCTGTTCGGCGGCCGCGTCACCCGGGCCCTCGACGGCGTAGACGTCTCGCTGAGGCGGGGCGAGACCCTCGGCCTCGTCGGCGAGAGCGGCTCGGGCAAGAGCACGCTGGCGCGGGCGCTCACCCGGCTGATGCCGGTCGACGGCGGCGAGATCATCCTCGCCGGGCACAGCGTCGCCGATTTGAGCCGCCGCCAGATGCGCCCACACCGCCGGCGCGTGCAGATGGTGTTCCAGGATCCCTACGGTTCCCTCGATCCGCGCCAGCGCGTGGTCGACATCGTCGCCGAGGGGCCGATCATCCACGGCACCGAGCCCGGGATCGCGCGGGTCCAGGCCTGCGAGATGCTGGCGCTGGTCGGCCTCGATCCCGCGGCGGCGCAGCGCTACCCGCACGCGTTCAGCGGCGGCCAGCGCCAGCGGATCGGCATCGCCCGGGCGCTGGCCATGAAGCCCGAGATCCTGGTGGCCGACGAGCCGGTCTCGGCCCTGGACGTCTCCGTGCAGGCGCAGGTCCTGGCGCTGCTCGCCGACATCAAGGCGCAGCTCCACCTCAGCATGCTGTTCGTGACCCACGATCTCCGGGTCGCGCTGCAGGTCTGCGACCGGATCGCCGTCATGCGGTCCGGGCAGGTGGTCGAGGTCGCGCCGACCTCCGAGATCTTCTTCGCGCCGAAGCACCCGTACACCAAGGCGCTGTTCGCCGCCGTGCCCGGCGCGCAGTGGCAGGAACCGATCCCCGCATGACGACCGCGCAGCCCCTCTCGACGGACCCGTTCCTGCCCGGGCCGCGTGTTCGCGTCGCGGGCAACACGACGGGGCCGCTCGCCGGCCTCGCCTTCGCCGTCAAGGACCTGATCGACGTCGCCGACACGCCTACGGGGGGCGGCAACCCGGACTGGCCGCGGGTCTACCCGACGCCGGCCCGCCATGCCGGCGTGGTGCAGCGGCTGCTCGATGCGGGCGCCTCGGTCGTCGGCAAGACGGTCACCGACGAAGTCTCGCTGGGGATCCTCGGCGAGAACGCCCACGACGGCACGCCGCTCAATCCCGCGATGCCGGACCGGGTGCCTGGCGGCTCGTCCAGCGGCTCGGCCTCCGCGGTGGCGTCGGGCGCCTGCGACTTCGCGCTGGGGACCGATACCGGCGGCTCCGTGCGCGTGCCGGCGAGCTTCTGCGGCCTCTACGGCATCCGGCCGACGCACGGCCGGATCGACTTTTTCGGGATCTGCGTGCAGGCGCCGAGCTCCGATACCTGCGGCTGGTTCGCCCGGGACGCGGCGACCTTCGCGCGGGTCGGCGCGGTGCTGTTCGATCAGAAGATACCGGACCAGCTGCCGCACACGCTGCTCGTGGCCGCCGACGCGCTCGGCTTCGCCGACCCCGCCGTGCAGGAGGCTTTGGCCCCGCAGATCGCCCGCCTGGCCGCCCTGATCGGCAACCGGTGCGACGTGACGCTCGCGCCGCAGGGCCTGTCCGTCTGGCAGCGGGCGCAGCGCGTCCTCCAGAGCAGCGAGGCGTGGCAGACCTTCGAGCCCTGGCTCGATGCCTGCAACCCGCGCCTCGCCTTCTCGGTCGCCCGCTCGCTGATCCAGGGCTCGATGATGACCGAGGCCGAGCGCAGCGCGGCCAGCCTGATGCGGATCGAGGCGAGGGCCCGCCTCGCCCGGCTCCTGCCCCCCGGCACGATCCTGTGCCTCCCGACCACCCCGTTCCCGGCGCCCCTGCGCGGGCTGCCGCTCGGCGCGCTGCAGCCCGTGCGGGAGCGCATCGCCTGCCTGACCAGCCACGGCGGGCTCACCGGCGTCCCGCAGGTCAATCTGCCGGGCGCCTCCGTCGATGGCGCGCCGGTCGGCCTGTCGATCATCGGTGCGCGCGGGACCGACCTCGATCTGATCCGGACCGCGGTCGCCCTGGAGGGTTGAATGGACGTGACGGTGAACCGGCCGGAGATCGTGGCCGAGATCGCGGCCTTGTTCGAGCGCTACGAGCAGGCGCTCGTCGAGAAGGACGTCGCCGTCCTCGACGCGACCTTCTGGGACAGTCCGCACACGATCCGCTACGCGCTGGCCGAGAACTGCTACGGCTTCGCCGAGATCCACGCCGCCCGCGTGGCGGCCGATCCGCCGTCGGGCGGCACCAAGGCGGCGCGGATCCGGCTGGAGATTCTGACGCTCGGGAGCGACTTCGCCACGGTCAATCTGGAGTTCACGCCGCGCGGCAAGCCCGGCATCGGGCGTCAGAGCCAGACCTGGATGCGCCTGCCCGGTCTCGGCTGGAAGGTGGTGTCAGCGCACGTGTCAATCATGCCGGCCGCGGATCGCTGAGAGCGATTCGGCGGGCCGCTTTCCTGTCCGTTATTCTCCGAAGCAGCCATTCCTCAAACCGCCTGCGTGAGCGGCTCGGAGGGGTGGAATTCCGCCAATCCGCTTTCGCCCGGAGAGGGGGCGGAAGCGGACGATCGCGGGTCCAGCCGATTCATGGCGCGATGACGACGATAGGGGCGGCTCAGGCGGCGCGCGTCGACCGCGCCCTGAGGCGCCCATAAGTCCGCGACGGGTCGTGACGAAGCGCTGGCCCGTCAGTCCCAGGCCGCCCCCTCCAGCGCGTCGAGCGGGATGCGAAGGTAGCGCCGGCCGTTCGCCTCCGGTTCTGGCAGGCGGCCGCCCCGGATGTTCACCTGGAGGGCATGCAGGATGAGCTTGGGCATCGGCAGCGTCGCGTCGCGCCGCTGGCGGATCTGCACGAAGGCGGCCTCGTCCGCAGCGGCCACCATATGGGTGTTGTGCGCCTTCTGCTCGCCTACGGTGCTCTCCCAGAGCGGTGCGCGGCCGCCCTGTCCATAATCGTGGCCGGTGAAGACGCGCGTTTCATCCGGCAACGCGAGGATCGCCTGGATCGAATGCCAGAGCGCCCTCGCGTCACCGCCCGGAAAATCCGCGCGCGCCGTGCCCGAATCCGGCATGAACAAGGTGTCGTGAACGAATGCCGCGTCGCCGATCAGATAGGTTATCGACGCGAGGGTGTGCCCCGGCGAGAACACGACTCGAGCCGGGACCTCGCCGACCGAGAACGTATCGCCACTCGCGAACAGACGGTCCCATTGCGACCCGTCGGCCGGCATTGCGGTAAAGCCGTAGATCTCCTTCCAGAGACGCTGAACATCCACGACGCGCTCGCCGATGGCAGTCGGCGCTCCAGTCCGCATCTTGAGATAGTGGGCCGCCGAAAAGTGATCGGCATGCGGATGGGTGTCCAGTATCCAGTCTACCGCGAGCCCCCGATCGCGGACATAGGCGAGGATCTCATCGGCGCAACGCGCCGCCGTGGCACCCGACTTCTCGTCGTAGTCGAGCACCGGATCGATGATGGCGCATTTACCGGTCGCCGGGCATGAGACAACGTATTGGACGCTGCCGGTCCGATCCTCGTAGAAGGCGCGCACGGCTGGGCGCGATGGCATCGAAGCTGACATGGCAGGCTCTCGGTCTCGTTGCAGGCTGGGGATTGAAATGCACGCCATCGCATGCATCGGGTGACTTTCTTTGTAAAACAAGTTCCCGTCGCTCGAAATATTACGGAATACCTGAAAGGGCGCCGGCATTGCGATAGATCACGTACCCGGCGACGACGAAGATCACGGTGGCGAACACCGCGTTGAGTGCTCCCCTGAAGTCCGCAAGCCGATTGGCAAGCTTCATTCCGAAAAATCCGCCGACGAGGCCGCCGGCGATGAACTGCGCTGCCACGATCCAGTCGACCATGCCGGACACGGCGTAGTTCAGGGCTGTAGCGAGGCCGAAGGCGCCAACGGCGAGCAGCGAGGTGCCGACGGCCGAGATGAGCGGCATTCCAGTGGCGAAGACGAGTCCAGGCACGATCAGGAAGCCGCCACCGATCCCGAAGAATCCCGACAGCATGCCGACTGCGAACGCGACCGCCACGACCTTCGCGCTCGGCACCGGACCGCAGCCGGCCGGCTCGACAGCACCGTCCACGCCCTTTCGGCCTCGGAGCATGTGGATGCCGACGACGATCATCAGCAACGCGAACAGGAACAGCAGGCGCTGTCCGTTCACGGCCTTCCCAAGGGACGATCCGGCCAGTGCGCCGACGATCCCGACAAGGGCGAAAATCGTGGCGCATCGCCAGCGCACATTCCCCGCCTTGGCATGGCCGATCAGCGTCAGGAACGCATTGGCCGCCACCGCGAGCGCGCTCGTTCCGATCGCCAGGTGAGGCTGCGTCATGCCGACCACGTAGAGCAGAAGCGGGGTCGCCAGGATCGAGCCGCCGCCGCCGATCAGGCCGAGCGTGAAGCCGACCCCTGAGCCTGACAGGAGAGCCGGAAGTGCATGCATGGCCGCTGGTTCTCCGAGCTCCGCAGCTTCCGGCTGCGGATTGCCGGAAGCGGACCGAGCGCCTCACGTCATTTTATAGATTAAGATATCGACGGCGCTCGAATTCGATTTTACGATGCGATCCGTTGTGCAGCAAGTCAAGATGTGGTTCTCTGAGACTCGAGTCAAGATATACATAAATGTGAAATGACGAGAACGACCATGCGCGCCCATCGTCTCGCTCAGGACCTGTCGATCGCGAAGCAGGTGACCACCGAAGACCTCGCAGAGGCCGCGCAGGCCGGCTTTCGAGCCGTGATCTGCAATCGCCCCGACGGCGAGGGCGGCGGCCAGCCAAGCTTCTCGGAGATCGACACCGCGGCTCGCGAGGCGGGGCTCGAGGCCCGCTACCTGCCCGTCGCGTCCGGCAAGGTCACGGACGCGGATGCGGCCGCATTCGGCCGGATGCTGGCGGCGCTGCCCAAGCCGGTCCTCGCCTATTGCCGTACCGGAACCCGCTCGGCGACGCTGTGGGCCTTGAGCGAAGGTGCGCGCGGACGCCCTTTACCGGAGATCCTCGCCGCAACGAACGCGGCAGGATTTGACCTCTCTGCCGTCGTCCGGCGCATCGGGGCAGG
Source organism: Methylobacterium sp. C33D (assembly GCF_053345825.1). Classification (NCBI taxonomy): domain Bacteria; kingdom Pseudomonadati; phylum Pseudomonadota; class Alphaproteobacteria; order Hyphomicrobiales; family Methylobacteriaceae; genus Methylobacterium; species Methylobacterium sp. C33D. The sequence continues at coordinate 26,156 of NZ_JBKFAV010000021.1, read as the reverse complement.
GCGGCGCATCCCGACGGATTCGGGCGCCTTGTTCCACAGCGTCGTCATCGTCGGGGGCGGAGCCGGCGGCATCGCCGTCGCGGCAAGCCTCAAGGCTCGCAAGCCGGACCTCGACGTCGCCCTGATCGATCCCGCCGACATCCACTACTACCAGCCCGGCTGGACCATGGTCGGGGGCGGCATCTTCGCGCCTTCAGATACGGCCAGGACCATGGCGTCGCTGATCCCGGACGGCGTGCGCTGGATCAAGTCGGCGGTGACGGCCTTTGAGCCGGAAAGCAAGTCGGTGCTCCTGGGGGACTCTCGCGTGGTCCGCTATGACCGCCTGGTCGTCGCGCCGGGTCTAAAGCTCGACTGGGCCGGGATCGAGGGGCTCGCCGAGACCCTCGGGCAGAACGGCGTCACCTCAAACTACCGATACGATCTCGCGCCCTACACCTGGGAACTCGTGCAGAATCTACGCTCCGGTCGTGCCGTGTTCACGCAGCCGCCCATGCCGATCAAGTGCGCGGGAGCGCCGCAGAAGGCGATGTATCTCTCCGCCGACCATTGGCTGCGCGCGGGCCGGCTCGGGAGCATGGCGATCGAGTTCTACAATGCCGGCTCGGTTCTGTTCGGCGTGAAGGAGTACGTTCCGCCGCTCATGGCCTATGTGAAGCGCTACGGCGCGCGCTTGAACTTCGATCACACGCTGACTCGAATCGACGGACCTGCCCGGCGCGCATGGTTCTCGCGCAAGACCGAGGACGGAGGTGGCGAGACGGTCGAGACCGACTTCGACATGATCCACGTCGTCCCGCCACAGCAGGCGCCCGACTTCGTCCGTGTCTCGCCGCTCGCCGATGCCGGGGGCTGGATCGAAGTCGATCCCGCGAGCCTGCGCCACAGACGCTACCCCGCGATCTACGCACTCGGCGATGCGTGCAACACGCCGAACGCCAAGACCGCCGCCGCGGCCCGCAAACAGGCGCCGGTGGTCGCCCACAATCTGCTCGTGGAGATGGGACACCTTCGCGGGGTCGAAGCCGCCTATGACGGCTACGGCTCGTGCCCGTTGACGGTGGAACGGGGCAAGATCCTGCTCGCGGAGTTCGGCTATGGCGGCAAGCTGATGCCGAGCTTCCCCAACTGGCTGATCGACGGCACGAAGCCGAGCCATATGGCGTGGCTTCTCAAGGAGCGGATGCTGCCTCCGATCTACTGGAAGGCCATGCTGAAGGGCCGCGAGTGGATGGCCAAGCCTCATGCGGCCGATCGATCCGTGGCCTGAGGCCGCGCCACCGCGGCGAGCGACGGTGGGCGGTACGGGGATGAGGCCCGCACGGGACGAGCCGGGATCGAGAGCGACGGCAGCCGCGCGACTGCTCAAGATCCGTATCGGTCTCCCGACGGATGACCGGCGAGCCATCATCGAAGAATGGCTGCAGAAGCGCAGGACCTGCGAACTCGACTCGACCGCGAGATCGAGTGACGCTCGAGGCACGGCACGCAGGGAAGGGGCCGCGAGAGGACCGGCCCCTGTTGTCGAGCGATAACGGTGGCGTCACCGGCCGGCGGCGGGGAGAGCCGGCGTTCGCGCGACGACCAACCTGTGCAGTGCCATGCCGACCAGCATCGCGCCCACGAACACGACGACCGGCGGCAGGCCGAGCGCGAGCCCGGCCAGGGCAGGTCCGGGACAAAATCCGGCGAGCCCCCAGCCCATACCGAAGAGGGCGCTCCCAGCAACGAGTCGCGCATCAGGACGGCGGTTCGTAGGCACCTCGAAGCGGGGCGCGAACGCCGGCTGCGCCATGCGAGCCTTGACCGCGTAGCCGAGCGCCGAGACCCCGACGGCCCCGGCCAGCACAAAGGCGAGGCTCGGATCCCAGACGCCCGCGACGTCGAGGAAGCCCAGGACCTTCGCCGGGTTCATCATCCCCGACAATGCGAGACCGAGACCGAAGAGAAGACCGCTTGCGAGGGCTGCGAGGAGGCGAGGGGCGGTCATCGCGTCACCCCGTGCCGGACGAGGAAGACGGTGACGATGGCCGCTGCCATGAAGGTCCCGACCGCCGCGAAGGAGCGCGGGGAGAGCCGGGCCAAGCCGCAGACCCCGTGACCGCTGGTGCAGCCCGAGCCCAGGCGCGTCCCGAAGCCGACGAGAAGACCGGCGGCGATCAGCATCGGCCACGACGCATCCGCGCGGACATCTGGCCATTGGCCCGCCGCCAACCTGTACAGGGCGGGGCCGGCGAGAAGCCCGGCGAGGAAGGCCGCGCGCCAGGACCAGTCGCGGGCCGCCGGACCGAGGAGACCGTCGAGCAGACCGCCGAGGATGCCGCTGATCCCGGCGATGCGACCGTTGGCCAGAAGCAGCAGCGCCGCCGAGGCGCCGATCAGTGCGCCGCCCGCGAGCGGCGCGAGGAATGCGGTCACGGCTCGTCTCCGATCTTTCCGAATTGGGCTGCCTGGCCGAGCGCTCTTGCTCGCGCATCGGATTTTCGTGGCGGAAGCCGCCGTTGCGGGTGGTCGAGTACCAGAATGTCCTCGATTGCCCCGAGAAGCGCGCGCACGCGCGGGTCGGTCAGGCTGTAGAAGACCACCTTGTGCTCACGCCGGGTGGCGACGACGTCGGCGGTGCGCAATTCGCCGAGCTGTTGCGACAGGGTCGGTTGCCGGATGCCGAGGCGCTGCTCGATCTCCGAGACCGACCATTCGCCATCCGTCAGCAGGTAGAGGATGCGCAGACGGTTCGGGTTGGCGACCAGCTTGAGCAGGTCGGCCGCTGCGGTCGCCCGGGCCTCGTCCGTGCCTGGCGCCATCAGACGCTCTCCAGACGATAGTACCAGTCGGGGCCGCAGGCGCCGACCTCGTCGCTCGTCAGCGGCGGGTTCATCAGCACCGGCTCGCCGGGTTGCCAGCCCTCCGGGGTCGAGACGTTGGCCGCGTCGGAGGCCTGAAGGGCCTTCACCAGCCGCAGGATCTCGGCGACGCTCCTTCCCACCGTCAGCGGGTAGGTGATGAGGGCCCGCACGATGCTGTCGGGATCGATGACGAAGGTGGTGCGCACCGTGGCGCTCGACGTCGCACCTTGGGGCAGCATGCCGTAGGCCTGCGCGATCCCCATCGCCGGATCCTCCACGATGGGGAACGGCACCCGGACGCCGAAGCGCTGCTCGATGCTCTGCTGCCACGCCAAATGCGACGACAGGCTGTCGACGGAGAGCGCCAGGAGATCGCAATCCAGGGCCTGGAACGCCTCATGGGCCCGCGCGAACGCCACAAACTCGCTGGTGCAGACCGGGGTGAAGTCGGCCGGATGCGAGAAGAACACGAGCCAGCGGCCGCGATACGACGAGAGGGCGCGCGTGCCCATTGTCGTTCGTGCGCGGAAGCCCGGCGCCGCGTCCCCGATGATCGGCGGCAGGGCAGGGGGCACGCCAGCGACGCCAAGGTTGTTTTCTGAAATCATGAACTGACTCTGCGCAGACTGCGCTGCGACAATACCCCCTCGCCGGCTGGCGTCAATTAAGCCACGCATGGAACGGAATCCTGAATATACAAAAACGTCAATCGACCGCGCAGAGGGGCGTTCGGAGATGGTCCGGCATCGACCTCCGCGATCGACCGCGACGCGAGAGGCCGCTCAGGCCGGCTTGACCGCGACCGGGGCTTCGTCCGACCCGAGCGTGACGCTGCACACGACCCCGGTCCGGTCCTCCCTGTTGTCGATCGACAGCCGGGCACCGATCTTCGCAAGCGCGGCCTTGGCGATGGCGAGGCCGAGGCCGCTGCCGGTCGGATGCCGGTTTCGGCCCCGGAAGAAGCGGGTACCGAGCCTCGCGACCTCGTCCTCGGGGATGGTTGGTCCGTCATTCTCGACGGTGAGGCCGTCCCGGTTCAGGCGCCAGCGCACCGAGCCACCGGGGACGGCGTGCTGGACGGCGTTCTCGTGGAGGTTGCGGAGCGCCAGCTCCAGATACTCGGCGTTCGTTCGCACGGACCCGACCTGCGCGTCGGGACTGACCGCGACGGTGATCTCGCCCACGGAGGGGACACCGGCGATCACGCGCTGAAGCACCTCGGCCGGCGCGACCAAATCCGTTGCGGGCACGCGCTCCTGCGCGTCGACGCGGGCGAGGGCGAGCAGCTGGCGCACGAGGCGGCTGCTCCGATCGACGGCGAGGATGATCTGCCCCAACGCCTCCCGGACCGTGTCCGGGTCCCGGGCCGCGAGCGCGACCTGAGCCTGGGTCTTCAGCCCGGCGAGCGGCGTCCGCAGCTCGTGCGCGGCGAAGGCCGTCACGGTGCGCTCGTGGGCGCGGGCCGCCTCGACCTTGCCGAACAGACCATTCAGGGCGTCGGCGAGGGGCCGGACCTCGACCGGCGCGTGCGTGGCATCGACCGGCCGCATGTCGTCCGCGTCCCGCTGCGCGAGATCGCGGGCCATGCGCCGCAGCGGCCGCAGGCCTCGCCCGAGGCTGAGCCAGATCACCGCTCCGAGGAGCGGCGCGATGAGCAGGGCCGGCCAGACGACGCCCTTGATGAGATCCGTGACCAGCCGCTCGCGCAGACCGAGCCTGTCGCCGACCATGACCCGCACGTTGCGCCCGGCATCTTCGGCCGTGAACACACGCCACGTCTCGCCGTCGATGGTCCGCTCGGAGAAGCCCGGCGCGGCCTCGGAGAGCTTCCGGTCAGGCGCGCCGCTCGACCGGGCGATGAGCCGCCCGTCGAGGGACCAGACCTGACAGGAGAGCTGGCGCTCGTAGCTGCCGAGCTGAGCCGGCCGGCCTTCCGCGGTCGTGCTCGACGGATGGTCGAGATCCGTGACCAGGGAGACCACCATGCGGGCGGCCTCCTGCAGGCGCGTGTCGAGCACCCGCTCGACCTCCCGTCGACTGCCGACAGCGATCCAGACCACGGCCGCGAGCCAGACGATGCCGGTGGCGAGGAGGAGCGCGGCGAACAGGCGCAGGCGGAGCGAGCCGGTCACAGGGGCCGCATCCGGTAGCCGAGGCCGCGCAGAGTCTCGATGGCCTCGCGGCCGATCTTGGCGCGCAGGTGATGGATGTGAACCTCGACGGCATTGCTCTCCACGTCTTCCTGCCAGCCGTAGAGCCGCTCCTCCAGATCGCCGCGGGAGCGGACCTGTCCGGGCCGCTCCATCAGCGCCGAGAGGATCGCGAATTCCCGGCGCGACAGGCTCACGGGACGCCCGGCGACGCTGGCCGTGAGGTCGGCCGGATTCACGCGGATCGGTCCGTGACGCAGCTCCGGCTCCGCGCGGCCCATGTCGCGCCGTGTGATGGCGCGCAGCCGCGCCGCGAGCTCGTCGAGATCGAAGGGTTTGGCGAGGTAGTCGTCGGCGCCGGCATCGAGACCCGCCACCTTGTCCCCCACGCCGTCGCGGGCAGTCAGCAGGAGGACCGGCGTCCGGTCTCCGGCCGCGCGCAGGTCGCGCAGGAGATCGATGCCGCTGCCGTCCGGCAGCATCACGTCGAGGACGATGGCCGAGAAATCCGAGGTCGCCAGGGCGGCGGCGGCGTCGGCGCAGTCGCCCACGTGATCGACCGTCGCGCCGCCGAGGGACAGGCCGGCCCGCAGGCCGTTGCCCAGGATGGGATCGTCCTCAACGACGAGGATGCGCATGGATCAAGCCTCCTGTGCGCGCTCTCCGGCCGCCTCCTTAAGCCTGGCTTAAGCGGAGCGGTGAGGCTGTCGGCATGTCTTCCGCGTCATCCATATCCCCTCGCCGCGTCGCTCTCATCCTGTTGGCCCTGGTCTGCGCCGCGCTCCCCGCTGATCGCGGACGCGCCGAGGGCGCGCCCTTCGCCCTCACGGCTCAGCGGGACCCGGACGGGACGCTCCGGCTCGCTTGGCGCATGGCGCCCGGAATCCACCTCTACCGTGACCGGATCTCAGCCGCGACCGAGACCGGGCAGGCGGTCCCGGTCGCGACGCCGCCGGGCCACATGGAGGACGACCCGAATTTCGGTCCCACCGAGATCTACCGGACACACGCGACGGCGACGATCGCGCCCGGCGCCCTCGCGGGGATGAGCAGGCTCGTCGTCCGGTATCAGGGCTGCGCCGAGCGGGGCATCTGCTACCCGCCCGCGCGACGGACTGTCGATCTCGCTACCCTGGCGGTCCAGATGCCGGCGGCGACCCCCGCCGTGGCCGCCGCGGGCTGGGACCCGGCTCCCTCCGCCGAGACGGTGCCGCTGCTTCCCGCGCTGACCGGGCTGCTGCCCGTGCTGGTCGTGACCTTCTTCGGGCTCGGGCTGCTTCTGGCCTTCACCCCCTGCGTGCTGCCGATGGTGCCGATCCTTGCGGGCATGCTCGCAGGATCCGGGCCCGATCAATCTCCGATGCGTGGCCGCGGCTTCGTCCTCTCGGCGACCTACGCACTCGCCATGGCGACGGCTTATGCCGCCCTCGGGGTGGCGGCATCCTGGTCCGGTCGCAACTTGCAGATGGCATTGCAGTCGCCTGTCGCCCTCTCCGCGATGGCTGCCGTGTTCGTCGTCCTGGGTCTGGCGAGCTTCGGCCTGTTCGACCTGCGCCTGCCAGCCGCCCTGACTGCACGCTTTGCCGGTCGGCCCGGAGGGGCGTTGGGGCCCGTGAGCGGAGCGGCGATCCTCGGCTTCACCTCCGCGCTGATCGTTGGCCCCTGCGTGACGCCTCCGCTCGCGGCCGCCCTGCTCTACGTTGCGCAGACCGGCGATATCGGGCGCGGTGCGGCGGCTCTGTTCGCCCTCGGCCTCGGCATGGGTCTGCCGCTCGTGCTGGTCGGAACCTTCGGCACCCGTCTGCTGCCGCGCTCGGGGCCGTGGCTCCGCGTCACGAACCGCATCTTCGGCTTCGTCTTCCTCGGCCTGGCCGTCTCGCTCGTCGGGCGCGCAGTGCCCGCACCGGCCGCCCTCGCCCTCTGGGCCGCCCTCGCGATCGGGGGCGGCGTGTTCGCCGGCGCCTTCGACAGGCTGTCACCGACGGATGGTGCCGTCCGGCGTCTCGGCAAGGCGGCCGGGATCCTGGCCGTCGTCTACGGCGCGACGTTGGCCGTCGGGGCCGCCGCGGGCCAGGACGATCCGCTTCGGCCTCTGGCCTTCACCGCCGGAGCTCAGGCGCCCGAAGCCGAGACGGTGGTGCACAGCACGGCCGAACTCGATGCCGCCCTGGCCGGAAATCGCGGCAGCGGCCGGCCGGTCCTGATCGCCTTCTCGGCGGCGTGGTGCACCGCCTGCCGGACCATCGAGCGCACGGTGCTCGCCGACCCGGCGGTGCGGGAGAAGCTGCGTGGCGTCACGGTGATCCGCGCCGACATCACGGCCCCCGGTCCCCCGAGCGAGGGTCTGATGCGACGCTTCCAGGTCGCCGGTCCGCCCACCCTGATCTTCCTCGATGACAGGAGCAGCGCGGAGATCGCCGGAACGCGCTCGACCGGGGAAGTGTCGGCGGCTGAATTCCGCCGCGTGCTCGACCGCCTCGGCGCTTGATCCTCAGACAAGGACCGATCCATGGACCGCAGACAGCTTCTTCGCGCCTCCCTCGTCACGGCCGCCGCGTGGCCCCTGGTGCGCACGCTGAGGCCGGGACTCGCCTTGGCGCAGGGCGTGGACGTGAACGCCATCCTGCACGACCCCGACGCACCCGAGGCGGGGAACCCGAAGGGCGATGTCACCATCGTGGCGTTCTTCGATTACAACTGCCCGTTCTGCAAGAAGGCCGAGCCCGAACTCGAAGCGGCGGTGACGAAGGATGGCCGCATCCGCCTCGTCTACAAGGATTGGCCTATCCTCTCCGATGCCTCGATCTACGCGGCGCAGATGGCGCTCGCGGCCAAGTATCAGGGTCGATATCAGGACGTGCACGGCGCGCTGATGGCGATTCCCGGCCGCAAGATCGCGAAGGACCAGATGCGGCAGGCCATCGCCGGCACCGGCATCGACATGGCCAAGCTCGAAGCCGACCGGGACTCGCACAAGCAGGAAATCGGTAGCCTGCTCCAGCGTACGATGGCCCAAGCCGACGCGATGGGTCTGCAGGGAACTCCCGTCTACCTCGTCGGCCCACTCAAGGTGGCCCAGGCGCTGGATGCGAAGGGATTTCGCGACGCGATAGCGCAGGCTCGCGCCCGGCAGGCCGGACAGTAGAACCGAATACGTCGGGAGGAGGCGATGAGATCGTCAGGATGGAGTTCCCGGATCACGCTCGCCGGGCTGATGATGTCTCTCGTCGCCGGTCCGACTCGGGCTGCCGACGGCGGTGACATCGCCGGGAACGGAACGCAGGCCGGAGCCCCGGCCTGCGCCTCGTGCCACGGGGATCGCGGCGGCGGGAGCGCCGCGGATGGCTTCCCCCGCCTCGCCGGCCTCGCCGGCGGTTACCTCGTGCACGAGCTCGACAGCTTCGTCGACGGAACCCGCCAGAACGAGATCATGAGCCCCATCGCCCAGGCTCTGACGCCGGGCGAGCGGCGTGCAGTCGCCGCCTTCTACGCCGCACTCCCTGCATCGAAGGTCGCCGCGGAGACGTCGATTCCGGACACCACCGTCATGGCGCGAGGCAAAGCCCTCGCGGAAACCGGAGCGTGGTCGAAGGGGCTGCCCGCCTGCGCGCAGTGCCACGGGCCCGGCGGACAGGGGGTCGGTCCCGCCTTCCCGGCGCTCGCCGGCCAGCCGGCCGCCTACCTGAGATCGCAACTCTCCGCCTGGAAGGCCGGAACGCGGCACAACGATCCGCTCGGGCTGATGAAGGGCATCGCCGCCAAGCTTGGCGAGGACGACGGGGCTGCGGCGGCCGCCTACTACGCCGCTCTCCCCGCCTCGCCGGTCGGGGGTCGGCCATGAGTCTCGAGAGACGCGACGCGATCCGTTCGGCGGCCGTATCCATCCTCGGGCTAGCCTTGGCGCTGCTGCAGTTCAGTACGGCAGAGGCCGAGACCGAGACTGCGGGCGCCTTCGCGCCGCCGCCGGATTCGGCGATCCCCGACGACGCCTTCGGCAAGGTCATCCGTCAGGGCGAGCGCATCTTCCACGACACGAAGGCGCAGGTGCCCGGCTTCGTCGGCAACGACCTCCGGTGTTCGAATTGCCACCTCGACCGCGGGCGGCTCGGGCACTCTGCACCGCTCTGGGCCGCCTACGTGCTGTATCCGGCCTATCGGGCCAAGAATGGGCACGTGAACACCTTCGCCGAGCGCCTCCAGGGATGCTTCCGGTATAGCATGAACGGCAAGGCGCCCCCGCTCGGCGATCCCGCGCTGGTCGCCCTGGAGACCTATGCGGCCTTCCTGGCGGGCGGCGCACCGGTAGGGGTGAAGCTGCCCGGTCAGGGATATCCGAAGCTCGCCAAACCCGAGAGCCTCGATATCGGGCACGGCCGGGAGGTCTACGCCGCGAAATGCGCCCTCTGCCACGGCGGCGACGGCGCCGGACAGGCGAGCCCGGACGGAACCGTCGTGTTCCCGCCGCTGTGGGGCGACAGGTCCTACAACTGGGGGGCTGGGATGAGTTCGGTCGTCAATGCGGCAGGCTTCATCAAGGCCAACATGCCGCTTGGCCAAGGCGACAGCCTGACCGACCCGGAGGCGTGGGACGTGGCCGCCTATATCGACAGCCGCGAGCGTCCGCAGGACCCGCGTTTCACCGGCGACCTCGCCGTGACCCGCGCCGCCCATCACGACAGTCCCTACGACTACTACGGCCGGACCGTGGACGGCGTGACACTCGGCGCGCACGCCCCGCCCTCCGGCACCGTTCCGCGCTGACTCGAGACCGGCTCCGATCGGAGGACGATCATGAATTTCGCACGTCGTGGCCTTCTCGCCCTGGGAGCCGGCCTTGCCGCCGGCCTCGCAGAAAGTCGTCCCGCAGCGGCGACCGCCGCCTCCGGACCGCCCGAGGGTGCGCAGACCCTGCAGGCACTCACGGCTCGCCTCGCCGAGGCGCCGCGTCGCCGCGACTTCAAGACCGTACCGATGATCCTCGACCGACCCGATCTCTGGGATCACGAGGCCTTGTCGGAGGTGATCGCCTACCGCGGCGGCCCGCGGCAGGTCTGGGACAACACCGAGATCGGCGGACCCTGGCTCAACCTGATGCGCAATGCCGTGAACAATCAGGTGTGGTCGTTCCGGCACCCGGATTTTCTGGCGGCCTCGGCGACGCACGGCTCGGCCAACATCGCCCTCTACGATCAAGCGATGTGGGACAAGTACCAGTTCACCAAGCTCGCCGGCGAGAGCTTCAAGACCAACACACTCATCGAGCCCAAGTCGGCGGCGCAAGTGAGTGCGTCCGACTATCAGGATCCCGCCGGCATGTTCTCGCCGGCGAACAACAGCATTCCGGCGCTGATGGCCCGCGGCGTCGTGTTCCTGTCGTGCCACAACGCGATCTGGGAACAGGCGGCCGCGCTCATCAAGCGCGACCTCAATCCCGACCGCCTCTCGCACGAGGCGCTCGCGGCCGACCTCACCAACCACCTGATTCCGGGCGTGATCCTGACCCCCGGCGCCGTCGGCACGCTGCCCGAACTGCAGCAGGCCGGCTTCCACTACGCGAAGTGAACCGAGCGATGACGCGGATCGGCCTCTGGCTCCTGGCCGCGGCGCTGGGCCTCCCCGCGACGCAGGCCGCCGCGGGCAAGACGCGGCCGACACCGGAGGCGGCCTACCTGGAGGAGGCCTTCGCCCACGATCTCTGCACCCGCGACGACCGCGCTCTTCGGACGCTCAACCGAGCCCTCGCGCGGGGCATGCAGTCATCGCCGGCTCACGGCCGATATGCGCCGAAGCCGTAGCGAGCGAAGATGGATCGCGCTTCGTCGCTCAACAGGAATTCCAGCCAGAGCTTCGCCTCGGTTGGGTGAGCGGCGCCTCTGACAACAGCGCCGGCATAGATGCCGGTGGCGTTCAGGTCGGCCGGGATGTCGATGCGTTCAGTCGGTAGACCGGCCTGTTCTTGGAAGAGCGTCTCGGAGCGCCACGTGACGCCGGCCTCGGCCTTCCCCTGCATCAGCCAAACCGGCGTCTGTCGATGGTGCATCCGCGTGAGGTGGGTCGAGCCTCCGGCGACTTTCGTCTCGTACACCGCCGTCACCAAAGCATCGCCGCCCGCCTTCGCGAGCGCGGCCTTGATCTGACGCGCCACGCCCTCGTAGTCGGGGTTCGGCATGGCGAGCCTGATGTCCGGCCGGCCGAGATCGGCCAGCCCCTTTACCCCGGCTGGGTTCCCCTTGGGCACCATGATCGCGAGCTGGTTGGTGGCGTACACGGTGGGAGGGCCGACGAGATCGCCATCATCGATCAGGCGGTTCACAGCCCTCAGGCCCGAGAAGTAGGCATCTGGCTTGGCAGTCCAAGTCATGTTGCCAACAGTGATGCGCCCGCCCGCCCTCATCTGCCGGACCAGGAGGCCGGGCGGGATTGTCTCGTAGTAGACGCGGCCCTTCAATTCGGGGTGCTTCGCCTCGAAGGCGACCACCAGGGGCGCCATGGCGAAGAAGTAGTTGCCACCGACGTAGAGTATGAGCCCGGCATTGGTCAGGTCCCCGTGGAAGTCGGCGAGGTTGTCGGCCTCCTTGACGGTGAAGTCCAATCCCCTGTCGATCGCAGGATTGTTGGCGCCCCCCTGCCAGGGCGGAAGCCACGCGACCGACGGCTCGGCGGCGCGGCTTGGCACCGCGCACAGAGTCAGGGCGAACGCGATCCCAAGATGGGTGAACCCTTGAGCGCGAATCATCGCGGTACTCTCCCGTTGCGTCGGCCGTGTGCAGCATGAAGGCGCTCGTCGCGCGGCCCGGGCCGGGCGGGAGCACAGGTTCGATCGCGGGCATCAGCGACCGTCGCCAACCTCCGACTCATCCGCGACGCCGGAGGCTGTCCGACGGGTTCCCGTCGTGAGTTGCCGCGTCAGCGCATCGAGACCCGTCCGGTCAACGCGTCCGGCGCCGCTCGATCCGGGCACGATGCTCTCCGTCGTCGCTGGATCAGACCGGCCGGCGCTCGCGACCGCGCGCGGTCCCAGCACCACGACCTTCGATCCCGTCGGGACGCGGCGGTGAAGGTCGATGACATCCTGGTTGAGCATCCGGATGCAGCCGGAGGAGACGGCCTCTCCGATACTCCAGGGCTCGGTGGTGCCGTGGATGCGGTAGAGCGTGTCTTTGCCGTCCTTGAACAGGTACAGGGCGCGGGCGCCCAGGGGATTGCGCGCGCCGCCCTTCATGCCGCCGGCCCAGGGCCCGTACCGGTCGGGCTCCCGCCGGATCATGTCGGGTGTCGGCGTCCAGTTCGGCCACGCGGCCTTGCGGGCCACCGTCGCGGTGCCGGCGAACTCGAAGCCCGCCTTGCCGACGCCGACGCCGTAGCGCAGGGCCTTCCCGCCCTCCAGGACGAGGTAGAGGAAGCGGTTGTAGGGATCGACCAGGATCGTCCCGGGGGGTTCGGTCGTGTCGTAGTCGACCACTTGGCGGACGTTGCGCGCCTTGATGTCCTGCGGATCGATCGCCGGGACCGCGTAGGGCTCGTCGGTGATGGCCGCGTAGCGCCGCTGGACATCCGGCGGCAGCGACGCGACCGCGCCGGGCTCCGGGGCGCCCAGGGTAGCGGAGCAGGCGCCGAGCGCCGAAGCCGCCAGGACCAGAGCCGGCAGGGACGATAAACGGAGCGGCATGCGGAGGCCTTCAGAGGCAGCCCGGCGGGATACTCCGCTGCCGGCCGCGTCGGGCGGCAGGCGGGACGGAACGGGCGTCGGGCGGCGATCCTCGCGGCCGAGCTTAAGCCGCGCTTAAGGGCGCCCGGGCCCGTGTCAGAAGTCGAGCCGGTCCCGCACGGCTTCGATCCCGGCGGCGGCGCAGGCCTCGTCCCTGTCGCCACCCGGCGCGCCTGAGACGCCGACCGCGCCGACGACGCTTCCCCCTGCCTCGACGGGCAGGCCGCCCGCCATGGCGACCACGTTCGGCAGCCGGCCGAGGCCGGCATCGAGGCGTTTGTTCTCGATGCCTCGGGCGAACTCCGCCGTGCTGCTGCGGAAGCTCAGTGCCGTGTAGGCCTTCGATGACGCCGTGGCCGCCGAGGGCAGGCCGGCGAAGCGGTCGCGCAGCAGCACGAGGGGGGCGCCGAACCGGTCCATCACGACGACCGCGATCTGAAGCCCGTCGTCGCGGCACCGCTTCATGGCCGCCTGGGCGATCTCCAGGGCGATGTCCGGAGAGACCGACCTGTAGGTGACCAGCGCCTCTTCGGCGGCGACTGGCCGCGCGAGACTCATGCTCGCGACGGCCACGAGGACGGCGCGCCCGCGGATCGTCTCAAGGCCGCACATAGCTCCACCCCTGCTCCTGCCGCTCCATGATCTGCACCACGCCGGAAGGCACGATCGTCGCCTGCGGCAGCAGCGTGATCGGGTGTCCCTCGGCCTTCTCCATGGCGGTCTTGGTGTTGTTGCAGGCGGAGAACTGGATCTTCGACGGGAAGCCGTAATCGGCGAAATGCGCGATCCGGTCGGCGACCGCGGACTTGTCGGCCCGATACATGGCGAGGCCCGGCCCGAAGGCGACGATGTCGATCTCCACCTGCTCGTTCTGGGCGCGATAATAGTCGATGACGTTGGTCGCGTTGTTGAGCGTCAGGTTCATCGTGGCCGGGTCGGCCGTGTCCACCTGGAACACCACGCGATGCCCCTTACCGGCCTCGGCGGCCGCGACCGGGGCGGCAGCGAGCCCGGCCAGCAGGAACAGGATCAGGCGTCGGGCAGGCTGTCGCATGGCGGATCCTCGGTCAGGGCCGGACTAGGATGTACCCGGCCTCGGCGAGCGTCATGAGTTGCACAACGCCGGCCTCGACCGGGATGGCGTGCGGGTTGAGCGCCGGCCGCTGCCCGGTCTCGCGGGCAATGGTCTCGACGGTGTTCAGGCAGACGTCGAAGCGCACGCCCTGCGACGCGAGGCTGTCGACGGCCGCGCGGCGGGGGCTGTCCGCGCGCAGGAGATCGATGCCGGGCCCGAAGGCGACGACCTCGACGGCGACTTTGTCCGGCCCGTAGGCCTTCAGCACGTTGTTGGCGACGCTGAGCACGAGATCCTGCCGGTGCGGCTCCCGCTCTGACAGCTGCAGGGCGAGGCGGTGCTCCGCGAAGGCTGAGATCTCCGGTGGCGCGCCGCCGCCGACGGTCCCGGCCGCCCATGCAGCGGCCGGGACAAGGGCCGCGCCGAGGAGCAGCCGGCGCGGGAGGCCGACGCGCCTCACGCGGCTCCGCCGTAGCCGGGATTGTCCGCCACGCCGCCGACATCGACCGGCCGGTCGGCCGACAGGTGCGCCTTCGACGAGCGACCGAGATGGGCCTCCAGCACCTCCCATACCGGCTTGCCATCCTGCGGGTTCACCGAGGCCCAGCCCGCGACGCGGTACGTCTTGGCCGGATCGAGGGCGCCGCCGTCCGTGAGGGTGAGGTTCGAGAGGCGCTTGCCGCTCTCGGCACCCGGCTCGCAGCGGTAGCTCAAGCCGCCGACGCGGACCATGTCGCCGCCTTGCTGGTAATACGGATCCGGATTGAAGAGGTTGTCGCAGACATCCTCCAAGATCGAGCGGATCTGGGTGCCGGTCATCGGTTGGACGTAGACCTCCGAATAGGTCGTCGCGGTCTGCGCCAGGACGTCGGCAGCCGTGATCTCTCCTCCGGCAAGGGTCGTGGTCCCCCAGCGAAAGCCCGGAGACAGGGCAATCTCCGCGTCGAGTTGCCCGCGCAGGGCATCGCAGAGCAGGTGGTCCATCGTGCCGGTGAAGTTGCCTCGGCGGTAGAGTAGGCCTTCCGCGGTTGCGAGGCGCCGCCCGAACGCGGCCGCGTGCGGGGCCTCGAGGGCGGCGATCAACGCCTCCATCTCGGCATCGGGCTCGAGGAGGTCGGCGAAGACCGGGAGCAGGCGGTAGCGGATGCCCCGCAGGGAGCCCGGAGCGAGGTCGAGATCGACCACCGCCAGGAACTTGCCGTTCGAGCCGGCATTCGAGACGAGCGTCTTCCCGCCGGAATTCTCCACCGCGACCGGCTCGGGCACCGCGTCGTGGGTGTGCCCCCCGAGGATGAGGTCGATGCCGGAGACGCGGCTCGCGAGCTTCAGGTCGACGTCCATGCCGTTGTGAGAGAGCAGCACCACGGCGTCGACCTTCTCCTTCGCCCGCAGATCGTCCACGAGGGTCTGGAGTTCGCGGTCGCGGATGCCGAAGGTCCAATCCGGCGTGAAGCGCTTCGGGTGCGCGATCGGCACGTAGGGGAAGGCTTGGCCGATGACCGCGACGCGGCGGTCGCCGAATGCCTTCACGGTCGCCGGCTTGAACACTCGGCCGGACGCGGAATCGAAGGCCGGCGCCTCGTTGAAGGCCGCCTCCTCCGTGAGGAACACGTTCTGCGCCAGGAACTCGCCCTTGAACCTGTCGAGGTTGGCCCGCAGCCCGTCCTGCCCGTAGGTGAACTCCCAGTGGCCGGTCATGGCCTCGATACCCAGGAGATTGGCCGCCTCGACCATGTCGGCGCCCTTGCGGGCATTCGAGAGGCCGCTGCCCTGCCAGAGATCGCCGCCGTCGATCAGCACGGCATGTCCGCGGGGCGCCTCGGCGCGCAGCCGGGCGACGAGGCTGCTCAGGTGCGCGAAGCCGCCGAGCCGGCCGTAGCGCCGCGCGCCCGCCTCGAAATCGAGATAGGTGAAGGCGTAGGCTTCGCGGCTGCCGGGAGCGATGCCGAACCGCTTCAGGAACGCCTCGCCGACCAGGTGGGGCGGGCGGGCGCGCATCGCACCGATGCCGATATTGACGCTCGGCTCCCGGAACAGGACCGGCCGCAACTGGGCATGGGTGTCGGTCATGTGCAGAAGGCGGGCATTGCCGAACGGCTGCAGCGCGTAGAGCCCCGCGCCCCTGTCCTGCGCCAGGGTGCGGCGCCACAGGAACGGCAGTGCCAGGGCGGCGCCGCCGGCCTGGAGGAGTTGCCGTCGGCGCAGGCCGGGGCTCGATACGTCCAGCTCGCGCGTCATCGGATCACCGCATCCTTCCAGGCGGTCTTCTCTCGCTCGGTCTGCGCGATGGAGGCGCGGGCCAGCGCCTCGGCCTCCATCGCCCGCGCGACGGCCTCGTCGAAGCGGCCCGTCTCGGTCGCGGCCCTGGCGGCGGCGAGCGCCGTCGCCGTGGCGGGCCACTGGTTCTTGTTGGCGGCCGCCGTGTCCGAGAGCATCTTGGCCGCCGCGTAGGCCTGCCTCGCCTCCTCCGCCCCCGCCGCCAGGGCGGCCGAGGCCGGTAGCAGGAGGAAGGCGAGCGCGGCGCGCACCGTTGGCGAGACCATGGCCGACCTCACGGACGCGCGCCGGGGCCGGAGATCGGCAGCCCGTTGCTCATGAAGGAGAGGAAGTAGTCGACGTCGCGGTAGAGCACGTCGTCGGGGGCGAGCGGCGTTCCGCGGACTTGGCTGTTGCACGACATGTAGCGGCGGGTCGCCGTGCCCATGCCGCCCCATTCCGAGCGGTAGATCGGCAGCGCCGCAGTGATGCCGAGCGCTGGCGCCAGAACCTCGGCGCGGATGCGGTTCCCGGGATTCTGGACGTGGCAGCTCGCGCAGGAGAAGTTGAGCTGTCCCCGGCGGGTGTAGAAGTACTGCTTGCCGGCCTCGTAGGCCGCGAGCGCCCGCGGATCGTCCGGGACCGTGACGGTGAAAGGCTTCCCGCGCGAGGTGAACGCCATGTAGGCCGTCACGGCGGCCATATCGTCCTTGACGTAGGAATAGGGGGCCTCACCGTTCTCGGTGAGGCAGCGGTTGACCGCGTACTCCAGCGTGACGACCTCGCCGAGCCCGGGGTCGAAGCGCGGATACGTCTGACGCACGCCGATGCCGCCGTTCTCGAAGCAGCCCGCGAAGGTCTTGCCGTTCTTGAACGGCGTTTCGAACAGTTCCTTGCCGCGCTCGACCGCGAAGTCATAGGGCGGGAATTCTTCCTTCTCCTCCCATTGCTTGCGCATGCCCTCATCCATCGAGTAGGGCCCGTTCACGAAGTCCTCACGCGTCACGTTCGGGAACTTCTCGAAGAAGTAGGCCTGGAACGCCTTCAGGTCGGCCTTCGGATCGACGGCGTCGGCGGCACGCGCCACGGAGAGGCCGGCGACGAGGCCGAAGGCGAGGGCGAAGGCGAGGGCGAACCCGACCGCCGGGGCGCGGCGGGCACTCATCCGATCTTCGCGACGGACGAATCCGTCTTGCCCAGGTTATCCGTCCAGCTGACCTTGAGCTCGTCGCCCTTCCTGCCTCCCGAGAACTTGAACTTGAGGTAGGGGTCCTTCGAGACTGCGGGCCCCCAGAAGGCGGTGAACACCGCCTTGCCGTCGTGCTCGAAGGTGACGGTCTCGATATAGTGCGGGGGTATCAGCTCCCCCTTGGAATCCTTCACGTATCCGGAATCCATGGGATGCTGGATCAACGACTGGACGTCGGTCTGGTCGCCGCTGGCGGTCGCGCGCACGCGGATGGTCGATGGCATGGATGTTCCTCCGCTCGTGTTGGCGTCGTCAGCCGCCGCAGCCGCCGACCGTGACCTTCACTTCCCTGGTGGCGCTGTAGAGCTTGCCTCCGGCCTCCACGACGGCGATGACCGGCGTGGTCTTGGCCATCTTCAGGCGGCTCGCCACGGTGGGCGGCGTGCCAGGCGCGAACTTGTACAGGGCGGCCAGGGCACTCGGGTTCTCGGCCACCAGGATCGCGATCGCGGTCACGTCCGGCAGGTCGGTGCTGACCGAGACGGGCACGACGGCGCCGTTCTCGGCAATCTCGGGCGCGTCGAGCTTGACCTTGTCGGAGGCCGCGGCGGCCTGTCCGAACAGCGCCTTCACCGCGTCCGCCTCGCCCTTCTGCCTGAAGGCGTCGGCAGGGTAGGCGGCGGAACTGGCCGCCGCTCGGAGCGGAAATCCGAAGGCGGTCACCGCCAGAACGCTCCCGAGGCCCGCCGCCCGGAGGACGAAGCGACGGTCGAACATCTTGCTGTCAGAGGCAGCCATGTCGGCCTTCCTTTCAGTACGAATAGAGGTACTCGACGACGGACCGGATCTCCCGGTCGGAGAGGAGCAGGTTCCGTCCGAACGGCGGCATCACTGTCGCCGGGTTGCGCAGGGTTTCGTCTCGGATGATCGCGACCACATCCTCGCGGTTCGGGTATCGCTCCTTCAGGCCCGCCAGCGACGGGCCGATGTTTCCGGGCAGGTCGCCGCCCGGAATCGCGTGGCAGGACAGGCAGTTGCCCCGGCCGCGGTCGAACGCGATCGCCTTTCCCTCGGCCGCATCACCCTGCGCCAGCGCGGTACCGGCGGAGGCGAGGAGCAGCGCGGCGGGCAGCAAGGCCGTGGCGGGACGCCGATGCATGGAGGCCTCCTTGGGGGACGTCATTTCGGCTGCATGTCGTCGAGGGGCCCCGTGGTGCGCGGGGTCAGGGTCTTGCCCTCGGCGGTCGAGGTGATCACGACCGCCTTCGGATCGCGGCACCCGGTCATGCACGGCGCGACTCGGGTGTCGGGCCGCGGATCCGTCCAGGTGAAACTGCCGTGGTTCGGCATCCTGACCTTGGGCAGGCTGTCCTTGTCGGCCACGAAGTCGGCGGGCACGAGGTTGTTGAGGTTCAGGATGTACGCGGTGAGCGCGTAGATCTCGTCCGGCGCGAGGCTGCGCGGATTCGGGAACGGCATCGCCCGGTCGATGTAGTCGTAGAGGGTCGCGGCGAAGGGCCAGTAGCTGCCCACGGTCGGCTCCGGGCGGTCCGCCTTCAGGGTGCCTTCCCCGCCCGCGAGCTTGGGCCAGCGGTCGACGCCCTCGCCGAACGTGCCGTGACAGGCGGCGCACTTCTCGGCGAAGACCTCGCTGCCCTGGTCGACGCCGCCCTTGCCGGCCGGTAGGCCAAGGCCGTCATGGCCGCGCACGTCGATGTTCCAGGCGTCGACCTGCGCCTGGGTTGGAGGCGTGCCGTAGCCGTAGCGGGGCCTTTCGCCGGCCTGCGTGGCCCCGGCGAGGGCGAGCAGTGCTCCGAGAGCGAGAAGGGTCTCAAGCGGTCTGGACATCGAACACGCTGCCATCCGGCTTCACCTGCCAGGTCTGGATCGAGTTGTTGTGGTAGACCGAGTTCACACCGCGGACCTTGCGCAGATCGGCGATGGTCGGCTGTACGTATCCGGTCTCGTCGATGACGCGGGATTCGAGCAGGGCCGGCCCGCCATCCCATTGCCACGGCAGGGAGAACCGGGTCAGAGCCTTCGACAGGACCGGCTCGTGCAGGGCCGCGGTCTGCCAGTTGGCGCCGCCGTCGAAGGACACGTCGACCCGCTTGACCTTGCCATTGCCGGTCCAGGCGAGGCCGCGCACCTCGTAGAGGCCGGGCTTGCCGAGCGGCTTCTCGGGGCAGGGAAAGGTGATGACCGACTTGGCATCGATTCCCCAAGTAAATCCCCGCGATCGCCCGTCAGGCATCAGGTCGGTGTACTTGGAAGTCTCCTCGCGCGTATACCACGGCTGGTCGCCGATCTTGATACGCCGCAGCCACTTGACGCTGACATTGCCTTCCCAGCCCGGCACCACCAGACGCAGCGGATAACCCTGTTCCGGCCGCAGCGCCTCGCCGTTCTGGCCGTAGGCGATCAGACAATCGTCCAGGCACTTGGACAGCGGCAGGGACCGGTTCATGTGGGCGCCGTCCGCCCCCTCGAACATCACCCACTTGCCCTCGGGCTTCACGCCGACCTCCGCGAGGAGGGTCGAGAGTGGCACGCCGGTCCACTCGGCGCAGGAGATCATGCCGTGGGTGAACTGGAGCGAGTTGAGCTGCGCCCCGCGCCACTCCATGCCGCCATTGGCCGGGCACTCGATGAAATGGATGCGCGAGACCGAGGGGAAGCGGACGATATCGCTCATGGCGAGCAGCAGGGGGCGCTCCACCAGACCGTGGATCATCAGACGATGCTGCTCCGGATCCACGTCGACGCGGCCGGCATGGTAGCGCTCGAAGAACAGGCCGTTGGGCGTGAGGATGCCCTGCAAGTCCTGGATCGGGGAGAAGCTGATCGACGATTCCGTGCCGGCCGTCAGCCAGGGCACGTTTCGGCGGATCACGCCGGCCTCCTGCGCGGCGGGTTGACCGTAGGGCCGGTCCACGACCCCAGCCCCGAGGCTCTGCGACCAGGGATACTCGGCCGGCGGTCCCGCCTCTCCAGCCCCGGCGAGCTTCGGTAGCGCCGCGCCGCCCGCTCCCGCCGCTGCGAGCCGCAGGAAGCGCCTGCGGGCGAGGGCCGGCGCATGGGATCGCGTCGGCGCTCCGCCTTCTGGCGTGCGCCCGTCAGTCCGGTTCGTCACCGGCTTCCTCCCGAATTGACCGGCTCGCGCCGTTTCTCTAGGGCTAGCCAGCCGCCTTCCATCAGTCAATGCTAATTTAGCAAAATCTGATATAGGGACCGCCGTTCCGTTGCGGCGGTTCGCTGACTGGCCAGGGCGCCCCGTTCGGGCGACGATGGCCGCGATCTCTTCTCGCCCGATCCAATTTGGGCCAAGCCGGTTTTGCGAGACCATGCAGGCGACGACGATCGACGAGACGACACTGGATGCCTTCGCGGATCAGGCCGCCCAGGCCGTGCGGCTCCTGCGCCTGCTCGGGAACGAGCACCGGCTGATGATAGCCTGCCTTCTGATCGTCCACGGCGAGATGACGGTCGGGCAGTTGGTCGAGGAGCTGCGGCTCAGCCAGTCCGCCCTGTCGCAGCACCTCGCGCGGATGCGGGAGGACGGGGTCCTCACGTTCCGGCGGGAGGCGCAGACACT
Source organism: Methylobacterium sp. C33D (assembly GCF_053345825.1). Lineage (NCBI taxonomy): Bacteria > Pseudomonadati > Pseudomonadota > Alphaproteobacteria > Hyphomicrobiales > Methylobacteriaceae > Methylobacterium > Methylobacterium sp. C33D. Next base: position 5,337 of record NZ_JBKFAV010000021.1, on the reverse strand, counting down.
CTTCTACAGCATCAAGGACCCGAACGCCGTCGCGGTGATCGGGCTCCTCAAGCAGCTCTACTGCAAGGATCTCTGAGGATGATCCTTCGGGTCGCGCTGATCCTCGCCATCGTGATCGTGGGACCTGCGCGCGCCGCGGATTATCCGCCCCTCGGCACGCCGCTCACCGTGGCGCAGGTGCCCGGCGAGCCGGTCTACTACAGCATCGGCAACACGGGGGTGCCGAGCCAGGCCAACGAGGGCAACACGTCGAATGGCGGCTTCGTCGTCACGGAGGAGGGCGTGGTCGTGTTCGACGCCCTGGGCACGCCGAGCCTCGGCTGGGCGCTCCTGGAGCAGATCCGCAGAGTCACCGACAAGCCGGTCCGCTACCTCGTCGTGAGCCATTATCACGCCGACCACATCTACGGGCTGCAGGCGTTCAAGGATCATACCGGCGCGGTCGTGATCGCCCAGGAGCGCGCGGCGGAGTACCGCGAGAACGACGAGACCGCCGACGAGCGGGCCGATGCCCGCCTGCGCCAGCGTCAGGGCGCACTCGCCCCCTGGGTGGACGAGCACACGCGGATCGTACCGCCCGACATCACCTTTGCCGAGCGGGCAACCCTGACGCTCGGCGGCAAGCGCTTCGTGCTGCTCTATGCCGGGCCCGCCCACTCGGCGAGCGACCTGATGATGATGGTCGAGCCCGACGGGGTCTTGTTCGCGGGCGACATCGTCCAGAACGGACGGATCCCGCACATGAACAGCGATGACGTCGATACCGACCGCTGGCTGGCGGCCCTGAAGCGAGTCGAGGGCCTGAAGCCCCGCTTCATCATTCCCGGCCACGGCGCCCCCTCGACCGAGGCTGCGCGGGCCATCGCCTTCACGGCGGGCTACATCGCCGATCTCAGGCGCGTGATGACGGCGGCGGTCGACACGTGGACCGATTTCGACGCCGCTTATCGGGCCGCCGACTGGTCCGCCTACGCGACGCTCCCAGCCTTCGCCGCCAACAACCGCGGCAACGCCTACAGGGTCTTCCTGGAACGGGAAGGCGCGCATTTCACGGACGGCGGGAAGCCCGGGCCCTGAGGCGATCAGACCCGGCGCTCCACGAGGTAGTAGAGGCCGGCGCGTCCGCCCAGCGCGATAGACGCCAGGGCGATGGCGGAGCCGACGGAGAGCGTCGCGACTCCGGTGATCCCCTGGCCGATGGTGCAACCCAGAGCCGTGATACCGCCGGTCCCCATCAGGAAGGCACCGACGAGATGCCGGCGCAACTCGCCCGGATCGTCCGGCGCCTCCCAGCGGAATCGCCCGGCCTGACGTGCCTCGATAAACGCTCCGAGCAGGACGCCGACGACCGAGGCGATCCCGAAATCCACCTGCATACCGGAGGCCAACATCGCGAAGAGCACGGTGTCGCCGACCGGCCGGGCGAAACTCAGGGATAGCGGACGCTCGGTCCCGAACTCGTCGTAGCCGGCAAAGCCGGTCGCCCACCATCCGGCGGTCACACACATCCCGATCGCGATCGCCGCGGTGACGAGTTTCCGGTCCTGCCGGAAGGTACTGCCGGCGAAGGCGTAGACGGCGAGGGGGACGGCGCAGGCGGCCGCGAGGGCAGTCGCCGCGGTGCGCCCGAAACCCAGCAGCTCCGGGAGGAGCTGCGCGCGTCCGCCGGGCATCGACACGAAGAGCGGATCGACCGCCACCACCCGCACGATGGCGGTGAGCCCCCGCATTGCCATCACCGCCGAGACGGCGGCGACGAGGAGCGCGACCAGGGCCTTCAGGTCCCCACCGCCGAGCCGGAGCAGGTTGCCGAAGGCGCAGTTGCCCACCAACGCCATGCCGAACCCGAAGGTCAGGCCGCCGACGACGAGGGGGCCGAGCTGGAGCTGCGGTGTGGCGTACAGCGTCCGGTGAAGCGCGAGTCCGCTCAGTCGCAGGGTATGGACGCCGAGAATGGCCACCGCTATGGCGAGCGCCCAGGCGCGCAGGCGCCGTGTATCTTGCCCGTAAACGGCATCCTCCAGCGCGCCGAGCGTGCAGAAGCGGCCGCGCCGCGCGGCGTAGCCGAGCGCGCAGCCGATCACGAGTCCGAGCACCGCACGGACGAGATGCGGCTCCATCCATCCTCCCATCGCCCTGCCGACTGCAACCAACTACAGTTTCTCGGGTCTCAAGAAACTTCACGGCGCGGCTTAAGGGAAGCTTATGAGGCTGATCGCGCGGAACACTCTCGCGCGGCTCTGTCGACATTGGTCGGCCGCCAAGTGAAGGTATGAGCACTCGCCCGACGGACCCAATGCCCTGGTATCTCGGCTCCAAGCGGATCCATATCTAAGCGTGGATCGGCATCATGGGTCAGACGATCGGATCGGGTCGCATCGCTGCAGAAGAGCCGGCGTTAGCGGCGTCCGCTTCCGGTGAGAGCCGACCGCGATCTGCGCGGCCTGCAGGGACCGGCAGATGGCCGTCCGTTTTCAGGCGGCCCTGCGCCGAAGCAAACTCGCCGCGTCTGGCCAAATCCGCTTTGGCTCACCGCCTCCGAACCTCCCAGATGGGTGGATCTTTGCCGTTCCGCGCTTCATTGCAGATGCCCGCGGATACCGGTCACCGCCCGGTGAGGGCGAGCTCCCCCGCCTGTGGCCGCGCGACTCCAGGGGACGACGTCGTGTGGACGGCGCGAATCGCTCCCGATCGGTCACGGCTGACCGGCCCGTCTGAGGGCACCGGCCCGACCCGCCCGGCGCGGCGCGCCCCCGCCCTCTCGCCTTCGCCCCCCGCCATCGCGTAGGTCAAACCGTGCCCGCCGCCACGCTCGACCCCGCCGACCGCCCATGCTCCCACAGTACCGCTGGCTCTGGGCCCTGACCCTCCTCCTCGCCTCCGGCGGGGCGGGTCTCCTCTACAACCTGCTCTTCGTCGGCGGGGCCTCGATGCTCGCCGGCCTCGTCTACGCCCTGGCGGTCGGCGGGACGGTGCTGGCCTTCGTGCCCGGCCTGGCCCTGTCGGGCGTCCAGACGCGGCTGCGACGCCTGCCGGCGCTGATCTACATGCTGGCGGCCGAGCTGCTCTACGTGGTGCTGATCACGCTCGGCTGCGCCCTCGGCGGGCTGGTCGTCTGGGCCTTCGGCCTGACCGGCGACAGCCTGTCCACGGCGGTGCGGATCACCCCGCGGTTCCTCGCCTACTCGCTGGCCGTGTCGGCCCTGCTGGTCTTCGTCATGCGCATGCGCGACCTGATCGGCGGCGAGGTGTTCGTGAACTTCATGATCGGCCGCTACCACAGGCCGGTGCAGGAGGAGCGGATCTTCCTGTTCCTCGACGTGGTCGGCTCCACGGCCTTCGCGGAGGCCCACGGCGACCTGCGCGCGCAGGAATACCTCGGTGCCGTCTTCGCGACGTTGGCCGAGCCGGTGCGGCGCAACGCCGGCTCCACGGACGATTTCATCGGGGACCTCGCGATGATCACGTGGCCGATGAAGCGCGGCCTGAAGGACGCGCGCTGCGTGACCTGCGTGTTCGAGGTGCTCGACCGGATCGACGCGCAGGCCGCGGCCTGGCAAGCCCGGTTCGGCACGGTCCCGCGGCTGCGGGCGGCGCTGCACGGCGGTCCGGTGGTCACGGCCGAGGTCGGGGTCGACCGCCACAAGATCGCGTATTTCGGCGACGCCGTGAACGTCACCGCGCGGATCGAGGCCCTGTGCCGGCCGCTCGGCGTCGGCATCCTGATCTCGCAGGATCTGCTCGACCGGCTGGACCGGCTGCCCGAGGGCGTCCGCGCCCGTCCACTGGGGACGCACGCCCTGCGCGGCCGGGGCGCCCCCCTGGCGGTCGCCACCCTCGAGCGCGGGGCGGCGGTGCCCGACCGGCTGATCCCGGAGCGGAGGCCGGCGCCGCCGGTGCCGGATCGCGCCGAGGTCGTCGCGGTACCGCGCTAGGCCCCTCGTCTCCGCCCCGTGTCAGCCGGGTCTCAGCCGCGTCTCAGCCCGCGGCGGACCCAGCGCTCGCGGAGCCGCCGAACCCACGCGATCGGCGCGCCCCGCGGGGCCGCGGCCGGGCCGGCCCAGTCGGAGGCCGCCCCGAGCGCCGCCGGCAGGGTGGCGACGAGCGCCGCCGGGCCCTCGATGTCCCAGCCGATCACGCAGCAGCCGCAGCCGGTGCTGCGCACGCGGGTGAGCCGGCCGGCATGGGCCAGCATCCAGCGCTCGGCGGCGGCGACGTCCTCCCCGTCGCCCGCGTCCACGCACAGGGAGGCGCGCGCGTGGCCCGGGGCCGGCGGCCCCGCGGGCACCGGGTCGACCCGGTCGTAGAGGGCCCGCAGAGCGTCGGAATCCGGTCCGGCGTCGCCGGCGCTCACGGCGCGCCCATCGCGGCCAGCTGCCGCTTGGCGAAGGTGCAGGCCGCGAAGTCCGGGTTGATCGCGCAGGCCATGTCGAACGCCGCCCGGGCCCGGGACGCCTCGGCGTCGACGCCCTCGCCGAGGCGATAGGCCTGGCCGAGCATGGCGCAGCCCCAGGCGCCGCGCCGGTCGCAATCGAGGCGGAAGCTCCGGGCGAGGCAGGCATCCGTGTCGGCGCGCGGCGCGTCGCGGAAGGGATCCTCCGCGTAGCCGCCGTTCCGGATCCCGGCCGCACGGTTGGTGCAGCCCGCCGGGAACCCGCCCGCGCAGGCGAGGGCGTAGAGCCGCTCCTTGTCGAGGATGTCGGCGACGTCGAGGGAGTGGTGCTCCAGGGCGAGGGCGAGGTCGAAGCAGGCCGGCGCGTTCGACCACCGGGTGCAGAGCGCGTAGCAGGCCGCGGGCTCGCGCGCGCAGCGGCGCTCGGTGGGCCGCCGGGGCGCGAACGCCCACCGCCAGAGCGGCCGCTCCCGCGCGAAGGTGTCGGCCGGGCAGGTGCCGAAGCTGCGCAGCAAGGCCGGGTCCTGCCGCAGCGGCTCCGCGATCTCCGCGGCCTCGGCCTTGTTGAAGACGGGTGCGGCGGGCGCCTCCTCGGCCCGGGACGCCCCCGGTCCGAGCGAGAGGACCGGGGCCAGGGCGAAGAGCGCGGCGAGGCTGGTCCGGAGGTGCCCGGCAGGGAGGCTCCGGGCCACGCTCATCGGCGCCGTCGCCAGCGGCGCAGCAGGCGTCGCAGGCCGAGCAGCAGGGCGACCGCGAGGACGAGCAGCCCGAGCGCCGGGTGCAGAAGGGCGGCCGCCTGGAACAGGACGAAGATCCCCAGGACGACCTTCCAGGGCTTCATCGGGGCGTCGTCGGGCTCGGCGCCCGCGTCCGGCGCGGCCTCCGCGCGGGCGGCGGGCTCCGGCGCGCCGAGGCGCGGGCGCCCCGAGGCCGGCACGCCGCTG
>NZ_JBKFAV010000208.1:0-301 GCF_053345825.1 Methylobacterium sp. C33D | reverse complement strand
AGTAGACGAGCTTGACCCGATCGGCGCGCCGCGCCCGGAAGACGTAGATCGCCCCGCTGAACGGGTCGGCGCCCAGGCTCTCGCGCACCAGCGCCGCCAGGCCGTCCGCGCCCTTGCGGAAGTCCACTTCGCCCCCATACCGGCGAGCTGTCTTCGGTAGGCCTCGGCTGCGTGCTGGCTGCCGCGATCCGAGTGGCAGATCAGCCCGGCGGCCGGCCGCTGCCGCTGGGCGGCCATCATCAATGCCGCTACGCTCAGCTCGGCGCGCATGTGATCGCGCATCGACCAACCGACGATCTTG
>NZ_JBKFAV010000207.1:0-302 GCF_053345825.1 Methylobacterium sp. C33D | reverse complement strand
CGCCGGGAGAGCCAGCGCCAGGGTGTGGAGCGCGCGGGACGCGGCACGCATGGGTCCCTCCGTGCGAGATTCGTGCGGTCTTCGGATACGATTGCCCGAAGTCGTCGCGCCAGGATCGGTCCGGGTTCCCGGGCGCGTCAACCCGGCACGACGGGGGACTTCGTCTCCGGCAGGGCCTCGACGCGCTCGGGATCCAGCCCGGTATGGGCCTGGACCAGCGAGTGCGGGGTCAGGGCCAGCCACTGCGTCAGGGAGATGTCGGCGTAGCGCGGGCTCTTGAACATCTCCAGGAAGGTCAGGGT
>NZ_JBKFAV010000206.1:0-302 GCF_053345825.1 Methylobacterium sp. C33D | reverse complement strand
CTCGACGTCAGCGAGCACTACGCGCTGACCGCCGAGACCGAGCGGCTGAAGGCCGCCCTGGCGGAGGCCGAGGCCAAGCTCCCGGCCCGCTAGGCCGCCGGGGGGATCAGGGCTTCGTCAGGAACCCGATCGGCTCGCGCCCCGGCTGGCCGAGCCAGAGCAGGACCGCGCCGAGCCGGAGGCCGATCAGGGAGGCCGGCGCCAGGGTGAGCGGAAGGCCCAGGATGTGCCAGAGCCAGGGCGCCGCCCCCTCGACGCTGCCCTGCAGGGCGCCGGCCTTGTCCTTGGACAGGGTAGCGGTC
>NZ_JBKFAV010000205.1:0-303 GCF_053345825.1 Methylobacterium sp. C33D | reverse complement strand
CACGGTCGTCGCCACGATGGTGCTGGCCGCGATCTTCTTCTCCGGCGCCGGCGGCAGCAACCGCGACGTCCTCGTGCCGATGATGCTGTACCCGCTCGCCATCGGGTCGGCCTGCATCCTCACCTCCATCGCCGGCACCTACGCGGTGCGGCTCGGCGCGAACCAGTCGATCATGGGCGCCCTCTACAAGGGGCTGACCGCCGCGGGCGTGCTGTCCATCGCGGCGATCGCGGCGGTCAACATGACCCTGCTCGGCGGCTTCTCGACGAGCTTCACCACCTCCACCGGCCTGACCTTCACGTC
>NZ_JBKFAV010000204.1:0-304 GCF_053345825.1 Methylobacterium sp. C33D | reverse complement strand
CGTGCAGTCGCGGCAGAAGCCGGCGCGCAGGGGAAAATGCGGCTCGCGGCGGTCCGCGAGTTCCGGCGGGATCAGGCGGTTGCAGTGCGGCTGATCGGTCAGGTCGAGAAACAGCTCGTCATCGCGTCCATCGCAGACGCGGCATGCCATGGCGAGTTTCGTTCCCGTCATCCTACGACCTGTGACATCCGCGGCGCGAGGCTCTACGACCCCGAGAGGCTTATCGGCTGGGCGAGGGCAGCGCAACGCGGGGTCGCAGCTCGTTCGAAGTCAGAGCCGAAAGACGTGACACTTTTGCCATCGC
>NZ_JBKFAV010000203.1:0-305 GCF_053345825.1 Methylobacterium sp. C33D | reverse complement strand
CGTGCTGGCCTATTCCGGCGGGCTCGACACATCGATCATCCTGAAGTGGCTGCAGACCACCTACGGCTGCGTGGTCGTGACCTTCACGGCCGATCTCGGCCAGGGGGAGGAGCTGGGGCCGGCCCGCCGCAAGGCGGAGCTGCTCGGCATCAAGCCCGAGAACATCTACATCGAGGACCTGCGCGAGGAGTTCGTCCGCGACTACGTCTTCCCGATGTTCCGGGCCCACGCCGTCTACGAGGGCGTCTACCTGCTCGGCACCTCGATCGCCCGGCCGCTGATCGCCAAGAAGCAGATCGAGATCG
>NZ_JBKFAV010000202.1:0-305 GCF_053345825.1 Methylobacterium sp. C33D | reverse complement strand
GCTATTGCGGCCCGGTCTTCCGGCTCGCCGCCGACGAGCCCGACGAGTTCTTCCAGGCCGGCATCGAGTCGATCGGGCGCACCGACACGCCGGCGGCCGGCGCCGAGGTGCTGGGCCTCGCCCTGGAGGGCCTCGCGCTGTTCGGCCGGACCGACCCGGCGGTGCGCCTCGGCGACATGGGCCTGACCGTGGCGCTCCTCGACGGGCCCGCGGTCCCGCCCGCCGCCAAGCGCCGGACGCTCCGGGCGCTGGCAGCCGGGCGCTCGCTCGACGCCGTGACCAACGGCGCCGAGGGCACGCGCCCC
>NZ_JBKFAV010000201.1:0-306 GCF_053345825.1 Methylobacterium sp. C33D | reverse complement strand
GGCGAGCACGCAGGCGTGCAGGCCCAGGGCGACCAGGAAGGCGGCGAGCAGTCCGGACGGTCGGCGCTCACCGGGGCCGGCCGGCATATCCGTCGGCGTGAAGGTGCTCATCGGTTCAGCGCGCGGTCCCTGCGGGTGCGGCGGGCGCGGCGGCGGGCGCGGCAGGAGCGGCGCCGCCGGGCGACTGCGCGACCAGCGACACCTTGGTGAAGCCGGCCTGCCCGACGAGGCCCATGACCTCCATGACCTTGCCGTAGGGCACGTCGCGGTCGCCGCGCACCAGGATGACCTGGTCCTTGTCGGTCG
>NZ_JBKFAV010000200.1:0-307 GCF_053345825.1 Methylobacterium sp. C33D | reverse complement strand
TGTCCTCGGCGAGGGAGGCCAGCGGGAAGGGCCGCTCGGCGAGCTCGACCGCGCCGGCTTCCACCTTGGAGAAGTCGAGGATGTCGTTGACGACCGTGAGCAGTGCCGCGCCGGAGGAGCGGACCATCTCGGCCTGCCGTCGGGCGACGGCGTCGAGCCGGCCGGACGCCAGCACCAGGTCAGTGAACCCGATGACGGCGTTCAACGGCGTGCGGACCTCGTGGCACATCGAGGCCAGGAAGTCCGTCTTCGCCTGGTTCGCCCGCTCGGCCTCGGCGCGAGCCCGCTCAGCCGTGGCCTTCGCCTC
>NZ_JBKFAV010000199.1:0-307 GCF_053345825.1 Methylobacterium sp. C33D | reverse complement strand
GTTCGGGGCGATCATGCGCGTGCAGGCCGCCACGGACGCGTTCGGCGACGCCGACCTGCACACGCTGATCTCGGACGAGCTGATGTTCCCCCTCGCCCGCGAGGGCGAGCAGGCCATCCTCGCCGGCCCGCGGGTGCGCCTCCGGCCCAAGGCCGCGCAGGTCGTCGCGCTGGCCCTCCACGAGCTGACGAGCAACGCGGTGGAGCACGGGTCCCTGGCGCTCCCGCAGGGCCGGGCCCGCGCGGCGTGGCGGGTGGCGGAGTCGGAGACCGGACCGCCCGTCCTCAGCCTCGACTGGGCGGAGACC
>NZ_JBKFAV010000020.1:0-118196 GCF_053345825.1 Methylobacterium sp. C33D | reverse complement strand
CCGCGCGCCCCGGCGCGACCGGCGCGAAGCCGGCCGCGCGCAGGCCGGCCGCGAGGGCGGCGCGGGTGGCGGGAGAGGCCGTGTCCAGCACGATCGCGGCCGGCACCGCGTCGCGGCGGCGCACCGGTCGGGCCGGCTCGGCGACCGTGACGGGGATGCGCGCCGTGAAGGTCGAGCCCGCGCCGAGGCGACTCGTCACCGCCACGGTGCCGCCCATCGCGGCGACGATCTGCTGGGCGATCGAGAGCCCGAGACCGGTGCCGCCGAAGCGCCGGGTCGTCGACTGGTCCGCCTGCGAGAAGGCCGAGAAGATCGTGGCCAGCTTGTCCTGCGGGATGCCGATCCCGGTGTCGGATACGGCGATGACGAGGCACCCGTCGGCGGCCTCGACCGCCATCCGGACGGCGACGTGGCCGGCCTCGGTGAACTTCAGCGCGTTCGACACGAAGTTGCTCACCACCTGCCCGAGGCGGACCGGGTCGCCGAGGATCGCCTGCGGCACCTCCGGCCCGACCTCGGCCGCGAGGTCGAGCCCGGCGGTCCGGGCCCGCTCGGCGAAGAGCGTCACCGCGGTGTCGGCGAGTTCGGCGGGGCTCACGGGCACGCGCTCGAGCTCGAGCTTGCCGGCCTCGACCTTGGCGAAGTCGAGGATGTCGTTGATGATCGCCAGCAGCGACCGGCCGGACCGGGCGATGACCTCCGCGTAGCGGCGCTGGCGCGCCGGCAGCTCGGACCCGGCCAGCAGCTCGGCCATGACCAGGACGCCGTTCATCGGCGTCCGGATCTCGTGGCTCATCGTGGCGAGGAAGGCCGACTTGGCGGCGTTGGCAGCGTCGGCGGCCTGCTTGGCCTCGCTCAGATCGGCCGTCCGGGCGCCGACCTCCGCCTCGAGGTGGGCGCTGTGGGCGGCGAGGCGGTGATCGCGCTCGTTCACCGCGGAGAGCAGGTCGTTGAAGGTCCGCGCCAGCGCGCCGACCTCGTCGTCGCCGCTCACGGGCGCGCGCTGGGCGTAGTCGTGGCGCAGGCGGGCCGCCTCCATGGTGCGGGCGAGGGCGGCGAGCGGGCGCGTGACGCTGCGCTGCAGGTAGAGCGACACGCCGACGCCGATCGCGACGGCGAGCAGCGCCGCCAGCGCGGCGTTCTGCGCGGCGGCCCAGAGATGGTCGAGGATGTCGTCGGTCTCGCCGATCAGCACGACCCGACCGACCGGGACCCCGTTCTCCACGATCGGCGCGGTCGCCTGGAGGCTGCGGGTGGCGAGCAGGTGCAGGAGCGACAGGTCCGCGCCGTCCTGGGCGGCGTCCCGGGTCAGGCGCAGGCCGATCCCCTGCTCGGCGAGGACGGACCCGTCCGGCCGCTCGATCGCCCCGTAGACGATGGACGGCACCTTGCCGATCGCCCGCAGCGACGCGTCCGCCCCGTCGGCGTCGCCCGCCGCGGTGGCCCGGGCGCCGCCATGCGCGAAGACCTGGGCGACGGCCTCCAGCGCCGCCTGCTTGTCGGCGGCGTAGCGGGCGACCTCGCGCCAGACCGACAGGGCCGCCGCCAGGACGAGCGCCGCCGTGACGGCGCCGGTCACCGCCAGAGCCAGCCGGCCCGCCAGGGAGCGCCTCGGCCTCAGCCACGCGAGATGCACGCTCTGCTCCTTCGGCTGGCCCGGTCGGGCCCGATCGCGGGGACGGACGGGAACGGGAATCGGGACGGGTTCAGGCGGCGGCGCGCAGGCAGGTCCGCGTCACCGCGTCCCAGCTCGCGAGGAACGCCTCGACGCAGCGCGGGTCGAAGTGGCGCCCCGCCTGGTCCGCCACGAAGGCGCGCGCCCGCTCGAGGGGCCAGGCCGCCTTGTAGGGCCGCTCGGTCACCAGGGCGTCGAACACGTCCGCCACCGCCACGATGCGGCCCGAGAGCGGGATCGCCTCGCCGCGCAGGCCCTTCGGGTAGCCGGTGCCGTCCCAGCGCTCGTGGTGACTCTCGGCGATCTCGGCGGCCAGCCGCACGACGTCGGAGGTGCTGCCCTCCAGGATCCGCCGGCCGCGCTCGGCGTGCTTCTCCATCTCGGCGCGCTCCTCGGCGGAGAGCGGTCCCGGCTTGAGCAGGATCGCGTCGGGCACGCCGATCTTGCCGACGTCGTGCATCGTGGAGGCGAGCTTCAGGATCCGGATCTCCTCCGGACCGAAGCCGAGGTTCCGGGCGATGACGCCCACGTAGCCGGCGACCCGGGCGATGTGGTCGCCGGTATCGGTGTCGCGGTGCTCGGCGGCGCGCATCAGGAGGGCGATGATCTCGCGCTCCCGCGCCTCGATGACGGCGACCGCCGCCGCGACCTCGCGGGCGAGCCACGCGGCCCGGTCCTGCTCCTGCCGGTGGGCCGCGCTGATCTTCATCAGGTTGGTGATGCGGGCCTGGATCTCCACGGGATCGCAGGGCTTGCCGAGGAAGTCGGTCGCGCCCGCTCGCAGGGCCTCGTGGCGCAGGCTGCGCTGGTCGAGGCTCGTCACCATCACGATCGGCACGTGCGCGAAGCCCGGGACCGCCCGCGCCGCCGCGATGACCTCGAGGCCCGTGAGGCCGGGCATGTCGTAGTCGGTGACGACGACCCCGATCCGGTCGACATGCGCCCGCAGGAAGTCGAGCGCCGTCACGGGGCACGTGAAGGCGACCGGCTCGCAGTCGGCCACGGGCTTGAGCGCCTGCATGATCAGCAGGTTGTTCATCTCGGAATCGTCGAGGATCAGCGCGAGCACCGTGTCACTCCCAGGCGACGAGCCGTCGATGCAGGATGCGCATCGCGTCCTCCCTATTGCGACAGCAGCAGCTTGCCCGAGAGGGGTCCGACCCCCTTCGGCACCGGCACGCTGGTCCCGTCGTAATTCGCGTTCAGATAGAGATTCGGACCCTGGTACAGGTTGACCTGCTGGGCCACGATCACCGTGTAGGCCGACTGGTCGGCGACGGGCTTGTCGGCATCGATCACCACGCGGCCGGCCGGCAGGTAGAGCGTCCCCAGCATGGTCCGCGCGTTGTCGCTGATGATGCGGTAGGTCCGCATCGGCTTGGTCGCGGCCAGCGGCGGCGGGGTCGGCGACGGTGGCGCCGGCGCCGGCAGCAGCGACGTGACGGTCTGTTCCAGGCCGGCGAGGATCGCCGCGGGGTCGACGGGATCGCTGACCGTGCGCTCCTCCATCATCAGCAGGCCGGCCATGGGGCCGGTGGTCGGCGCCGACAGGCTGATTGTGGTCTTCTTGTCGAAGAGGAGACCGCCCTTGTTGCCGGTGAAGTAGAAGGCGACGTCGGTCCCGGTCATGGCGGCATTCTTGTCGACGATGAGCGGGCCGTCCTTCATCACGTAGATGCCGGCGCGCAGCGTCACGGAGGCGTTCTTGGTGATGTAGAGGCCGCCGCAATAGGTGCCCGGATCGAGGGTGGCGCTCTGGTCGACGATGTTGCCGGAGGTGACGCGCTTGCTGTTGGCCGAGGACGGGATCGCGGTGCACGCGCCGACCGGTGGCGGCACCCGGTCTTTCAGGGGGTCCTGGATCGGCGGGCAGCTCGTCTGCGGCGGCGGCGCGAAATTCGCGCGGGCGCCGTCGAAGCCGCCCGCGGTGCAGATCGTCTGCGCCCGGGCATAGGCGCTGTCCTTGCCGACCATGCCGCGCGGACTCTGTGAGTTGCTGTAGAGCGAGCAGTCCTGGGCGGTCACCTCGGCGCTCTTCTCCAGCTCGAACGCGCCGGCGGCGAGCGGGTCCAGCGTCAGCAGGCACAGGCGCATCTTGCCGACCACGCGGACCGTCGAGCGGACCGAGACCTTGACCGTCGGCACGCCGACGAAGCCGCCGAAGGCGAGCTTGACGGTCTCGTCGACCGTCGCGGCGACGCTGGTCTTGTCGTCCGCCACGTCGACCCGGAGGGCGTAGGGGCTCTCGGGGCGCGGGGCCGCCTGGGCCTGAACCGTGTCGACCACGATGCTCTTGGCCGCCGCCGAGGTCGAGACGGCGAGCTTGAGGTAGTTGCCGGCCGCGAGGACGCCGGCATCGGCCGCGTTCTGGAGCTGGCTGCGCCGGGCAGCGAGCCGGGCGTAATCGATGCCCCCGCCGGTCAGGCCGAGCAGCACCACGGCGCTCAGCCCGAAGGTCAGCGCGACCGAGCCGGACCGGTCCGTCAGGGCCCGCGAGCCGGCGCGGAGCACTCTCCAGAAGGGGGAAATGGGCGCGTCTCCCAGGGCGGGACCGGATCGGCGGCTGCGGCGGCACCGACCACCGATCCTTCGGCGTAAGGCCCAGCTCCTAAAAATCCGTCGCCCCGGAGCTGCGCGAAGCTATCGCCGCGCGAGACAGCCACGTTTAGCTGTGAACAACATCGACACGCCGCCGCCCAATGGCCGCCATCGCACGGACGACTGGTCGCCAGGTCGGCCACGCGACGAATGAACGCAACAATACACAACCTCAGGGTGAATTCACACCCTGATCACGCGCGGCGGCCGCAAAATCTTGCTGAAGACGCAATTTCCACTCAGCTTTGAACCGTTTTTAAACGGCCTCATCAGAGGGTTATTTTCGTCCGCGCCTCTACGGCCGGACAGTGGCAGGCACGGACCTGCAGAGTTCGTTTGGCATGATGGGCATCTTTCGGCGCGTCGCGACCGTCCGCCGCCCGGGTGGAACCGAGGACCGCGCCGGCACGGCCGGACGCGTCCGACGGTTCGCCGGCCACCGGGCCGGAGCCTCCGCGGTGGAGTTCGCGCTCCTGGCGGCACCGTTCCTGGCGCTCCTGGGCGTCGTGGCGGAGTCGGGCGTCATCGCCATCGAGCAGCAGACCCTGGACATCGCGGTCGACCGGAGCGTCCGGCAGCTGCGCACCGGCGCCTTCCAGGACGGCTCAGACGGCAGCGATCCGGGCGCGCGCCTCCGCAAGATCGTCTGCACCGGCCCCTCGGCGCTGTTCCCCTGCGCGGATCTGCGCCTCGACGTCTCCCGGACACCCTCGTTCTCGACCTCGCAGCCGGCGGAGCCGTTCGACAAGACCACGAAGACCTGGACGCAGGGCTTCGGCCAGCGCTTCGAGTGCCCGCAGGGCGGCGACACCGTCACGGTCCGGGTCGCCGTGCCGGTGATGCGGCTGTTCCAGATGCTGGATTTCACCGGTCGGATCATGTCCGACAAGACGCAGTTGCTGGTCACGACCGAGATTTTCCGGGCCGAGGATTACGAGCCCAAGCCGTGCTGAGCGGCCGCCTGCGCGCCTGCCTGATCCGCCTGTTCCGGAACCGGGAGGGCGCGAGCGCGATCGAATTCAGCGTGATCGCACCGATCCTGCTGCTGATCCTGATGGGGTCGATCGAGCTGCCCCGCGCCTACATGATCGGGAAGCGGCTCGACAACGCGGCGGCCACGATGGCCGACCTGATCTCCCGCGGCAGCTACGCCGACCTCAAGCCGGTCTTCGCCGCGACGAGCGCGATCTCCAACCCCTACGACGTGAGCCGGGCGAGCATCGTGCTGACGGCGGCGGGCACCTACAGCGACGGCAGCGCGGCGACCACCAAGGTCTGCTCGAGTGCCGAGTCCAACGGACAGGCCCGCACGGCGGGCTCCTCGCTCGGCGAACCGCCCGCCGGGATGACCCGGAACGGCGACCGCTTCGTCGTGTCGGAAGTCACGATGATCTACCACCCGATCTTCCCGGTCCTCTCGAACCTGGCCCGGTGGACCTTCCGCTACAAGAAGATCTGGCCGGTGCGCGGCGGCGAGATCTACAATGGGCAGAGCGAGGTGGTTCTGCCCGGGGGTAAACCCTGCCCGGCCTGACGGGCCGGCGGGCGCTGCGTGCCGGACCGGCGCCGCGGCCGGCGCCACCGGTTCGCCCGGTGGCGCCGGATCGCGGCCACGCCCCGCCTCAGCGGGCCGAGACCGCGGTGGCGACGACCCGCCGCGACGCCGGGCTCGCCGGGACGAGGCGCGGCGTCGTGGCCAGCTCGGAGGCCGGCCGCACGGCGGCCGTGGGGCGAGCCTGCTCGCGGTAGAGCGGCGGGGTCAGCGCGATGGTCTCGTCGGCCCGGGCGGTGCCAATCATCGGAACGGCGGCGAGGGCGGCGAGAACGATGGTACGAACGGTCATGATCTGAAGTCCTCTCGTGGTCCGGGTCGTGCCCGGCTTCGAGAGGTCATTTACGTTGCACAGCAACATGATCCAAACAGATGCGATCGATTTGCATTATCGATCTCGTCAATGACGGTGGGCGACCGCGTGCACGGCTCGGTTCGCGTCCGACCGGCCCGCATCCTGCGTGCCCGCCTCCCCGCCGACCGGCGCGGAGCCGGTCGCGGGCCCGATACAGGCCACCGTCGGACCGAGCGCCGACGAACGCCCCGGGCGGACCGGTCGAGTTAATGTAAAATTAAAACTCCCTCCCGAATGTCGGGGACGCAGTCGAAAATCCGTGAACTGCCAGAGGTTTAACGCGTAAAAGTTTATCTTTCGCGCGGAAGGAGACGGCCCGTTGCTGGTTGCGGCCCTGCTTTTCGCGGTGGGCATATGGGAGGGCTGGCGGTATCGGGCATCGGTTCTGATGGCCAGCTCGATGCTGGTCACCCTCGCGTGGCTGGCCCTGTGGATCTTCGTGTGGGCGCAGCTCGACGCCGAGAAGGTGCTGCTGCTCTTCGCCTATCTCTCCGCCCTTCAGGCCGGCTATCTCGTCGGGGCCTATCTCAGCGCCGATACCGGCACGAGCCGCTGACCGGACCGGCGGCGATGCCGGGGGGCGCCGGCGCCACACCGGGGACCGGGCCGGCCGATGTCAGCGGCCGAGCGCGACCGGGATGCTGAGATCGACGATCCCGTCCAGACCCAGGAGAGCGGCGGGCGGAGCGGGCGTCGGGCCGATCCCCTGCACGGCGCGGAGCGCGCGCTGATCGAGTCTCGGCGAGCCCGAACTCTCCTCGATCTCCGCGCCCTGAACCGCGCCGTCCGCGGCGATCTGCACGTGGACCACGACGGTCCCGCGGCCCCGGTCGGGACCCGGCCGCGTCCCGGCGCGGTCCGCGGCGTCGATCCGCGTGACCAGATCCGAGAGCCAGGCCCGCGCGGCGGGTCCGGGGGCGGTCCGCGCCCCGGCCGCACCGGGCGACAGGGTCAGACCGAACAGGGCGGCAGCGGAGATGACGGCGCGCGGCGACATGGGGAACGGCGGCTCCTCGAGCCCGGGATCGGGGACCGACCCTACGCGCAGAGGCGGGTCCCTAGCGAGCCCGTCCGCCAGCCGCCGTCACGCGATGGCGGTGGATTTCCGGCCCTTCGGTCCCGCGGCGGCCAGCATGACATCGTCGCTGCCGACCTCGAGACCGCTGTAGCCCAGCATCTCGGCGAGCTGCGTCCGGGCTCGCCAGACCCGGCTCTTCACCGTGCCGATCCGGCACTGCATGACGGCGGCGGTCTCCTCGTAGGTGAGGTTCTCGATCGCCACGAGCACGAGAGCCTGCCGCATCGGCGGCGCCAGGCGGTCGAGGGCGGCCTGGACGTCGCTCAGGTCGAGATGGCCGCCCTGCTCGGGCAGCGAGACCATCCGCTCCGCCTGCGCGCCGTCCTCGTCCTGCACCTCGCGCCCGCGCTTGCGGTGCTCGTTGTAGAACTGGTTGCGCATGATCGTGAACAGCCACGCTTCCAGGTTCGTGCCCGGCGCGAAACTGGCGCGCGATCGCCAGGCCCGGAGGAGCGTGTTCTGCAGGAGGTCGTCGGCCCCGACATGGTTGCGCAGGAGCGAGCGGGCGAAGCGCTGCAGGTTCGGCACCATGGCGAGGAGCGAGGCCTGGAACGCCTTCTCGCGGCCGTCCTGCGCCCGGCCGAAGGCGCCGTCGAGCAGCCTCAGCAGTTCGGCGAAGCGATCCGCGATGGTCGGCTCGACATTGTCCTGCGCGTAGGTCGCCGCGAGCAGATGGCCGAGATGATACTGCACGCTGTCGGGGAGCCGGGGGCCCTGCGCGTCGATTGTATCAGCGTCGAGCGAGAGTTCGAGCATGATAGCCGATCACCTGAAGGGTATGAAAGATCGCGTGGCGCCATTAACCCCTGATCACGCCGCATCCGCCGCAACATAGATCAGCGGATGGGCACATCTTCGGATCAATATATGCTGGCATCCGCGACAATCGCGGCAGAGATTTCGACGGAATAGAGGGAGTTCGATGAGGTCATACGCACCGGAAAACTGTTCGCCGCGCGGCGGTATCTGCGGCAGCGCACGGGGATATCTCGCTCCCGCGAATGCTCACCCCGGGATGGGCGGGCACGGGACGCCCCGGACCGCCGGATCGCGCCCATGACCCGGCTCTCGGATCTCGAGGACGATCCCGCCTTCCAGGAGGCCGTCCGCGCCGTGCGCGGCGCGGCCAGCACCCTGAGCGGCCGGGCCGTGACCCTGGAGGAGGCCCGGTTCCTCGTCGGCATCGCCCTGACGACCTTCGCGCATGCCGGCGGTCTCGAGGAGCCGAGCCGCAGCCGGCTGGCCCGCTTCTCGGCGCGGATCGGGCCCGGCACCGTCGTCGAGACGCTGACCAAGCACTGAGCGCGGGCCCGGGCGCGCGGGCCGGCGGCCCGCGCGCTCATCCGGCCTCCGCCATGGCCGCACGCAGAACCCGGAGGAGGTCCGCCATGACCGCATCCCGGTCCGGGTGGCGCGCCGCGAGGCGGAGCCCCGCGGCGACGTGCTGGTCGATGATCAGGAGACCGACCTCGCGCAGGGCCGCGGTGGCGGCCCGGATCTGCTGGATCTCGTCGAGGCAGTGCCGGTCGGCCTCGACCATCGCCCGCAGGCCCCGGACCTGACCCTCGATCCGCCCCAGACGCCGGACCAGCGGTGCGCGCTCCGCGTCGGTCCGGGCGAGGCAGACACGACCGTCGACGAGCGTGCCGCGTGTCACCGTTCTGCGAGCCACCTGTTCCCGTCCGCGCGCGGGTCGCGGCGCGCCGGAGCGCCGCGCCATCGGATCGAGCCGTCCCGGCCGGCGGACCGGCCGGGCGCCCGGCGGATCAGCCGATCTGCTGGGCCTCGGCTCCGCTTTCGGGCCGCGCCGGGCCGAGGACCGGCTCCTCGCCCATCGGCTGGTTCTGGACGACGCTGAACTCGCCCTTGCCGTCGAGCGACGGGCCCTGCGTCCAGCGCCCGGCCGGCGGCGGCGAGCCGTCCGCCGACGTCGAGAAGAAGTTGTAGTTGAACTTCTGGTTCTCCTTCTCCTGCGGGAAGGAGTTCGGGATCGGCAGCGTGCCGGCGTGGCCGCCGAGTTCCTCGATCACCGCCAGCCACTGCTGCTGGTGCATCGTGTCGCGGGCGATGAGGAAGCTCCACATGTCGCGCATGCCGGCATCGTTGGTGGCGTTGTAGAGCCGCACCGCCAGCACCCGCCCGGTGCTCTCCGCGGCGACGTTGCAGTACATGTCGGCCGCGATGTTGCCGCTGGCGTAGATGTGGCTCATGTCGAAGGACTGGCCGTCGGAATTGCCCGGGAAGGCGGCCATGCCGGCGGAGAGCAGCGTCTTGTGCAGCATGCCCTCGGCGATGTGGCGCGGGTTCTCGCCGCCCATCACGGCCCCGACGATCGCGTCGGCCGCGCCGGCTTCCTGGACCTTGGTGGGGGCGTTCTCAAGATTCAGCGCCACCGCGGTCGCGAGCATCTCGATGTGGCCGATCTCCTCGGTGGCCGTGTTGAGCAGCATGTCGCGGTACTTGGTGGTCGGGGCGCGGTTCCCCCAGGCCTGGAAGAAGTACTGGAAGGCGACCCGGATCTCGCCCTCGATGCCGCCGATCGCCTGCTGGAGCATGCGGGCGTAGATCGGGTCGGGGCTGTCGACCTTGACCGGGTACTGAAGCCGCTTGTCGTGATAGTACATGATGTCTGTCCCTCGCGAGAGGCACGGCGTGCTCAAGCCCACCGCACGATCGGCCGTCGGCCCGGTACTCCCCGGGAGCATCGAGCCTCGCACCCTGTCCAACCCCGCATCGGGACCACGGTTCGATCTGCTCCGCGTTTTATAACGATCAATATTTGATCGATCTCATTTTATCCCGCCATATCAGGATATTGGCAGGAAAAATCCGCCCTAGATTTGGTCTGATCGATCAGAATTACATGACTTATGTTAGGGCGCCGCGTGACCGGATCGCCGGGACGCCGCCTCGTATCCCGGCAGCGGGCGCTCCGCGAACGGGCTGACGGCGCGGCCGCGCGGGGTCCGCCCTGTCCGGAGAAACGGCTCGCCGTGACGGTGATCGCGGGACGCGCGGCTCGGGGTGCCTACAGGAGCCCGGTGCGCCGGGCGAGCATCATCCCGAAGGCGAGGCAGGCGGCAAGGCTGACCGCCAGCATGGCCACGTTGGTCCAGAACCGGACCGGCCGGCTGGACCCGTCGATCCCGCTCGCCCGCAGCCGCACCCACGGCACGTAGAGGTAGAGGGCGATCAGCGTCAGGACCAGGAACGCGAGGGTGGCGAGCCGTCCGGTGACCAGGGCCGCGCCGGCCAGGACAGCCCAGCCGATGACGAGGCCCAGCATGGTGAACAGGGCTGTCGAGTTCACGTCCGAGCGTCCCCTTCAGCGGATGGTGTCGGCCGGGCAGCCGCCGCGATCCTCAGTCCACGCGAGGCTCCGCTAGGGAACCTTTAGCATTGTCCGGGCTGATTGCGAGATCGGGAAGATTTCTGGTGCTGCGAGAGAGGATTGAACTCTCGACCTCTTCATTACCAATGAAGTGCTCTACCACTGAGCTACCGCAGCAGGTGACCGGGGGCGCCCCCGCGGGGGGCGTCTCCGTCCGGCCGAGTGGGGCCATAACGGATCGCCGCCGCGTTGGCAACGCCGTGTTGCGCTTCCGCGCCGTTTTAGGTGCGCGATGCGGCCCGGATCAGGGCGGCGAGCCCGGGCTCGGAGACGGCCTCGGCGGCGTCCGACGGGGTGAACCAGCGGAGTTCCCGCTGGCGAACCTCCGGGAAGTGCTTGAGCTGCTTGCGCACCTCCAGCGGGAACACCTTCACCTGGCACAGGACGGTGTCGAGGTTCCGCAGACGCTTCTGGTACAGGTACAGTCCGATCGGGCGCTTGCCGACCGCACCGCGCAGGCCGGCCTCCTCGTAGGCCTCCCGCGCGGCCGCCTCGAACGGCTTGCGGCCCTTCATCGGCCACCCCTTCGGTATGACCCAGCGGCGGCTCTCCCGCGAGGTCACAAGCAGGATCTTGGTCTCGCCGTCCCGCCCGTGCCGGAACGGCAGGGCCCCGACCTGCCGGCGCGGCTCGCCGTCCGCGTCGAGGGCGGTCACGGGCGCACCGCGCGGCACGGGGCGCGGCGCCGGTCCGACCGGATCGACGGCGCGCGCGGGCTGTGAGCGGGCTGGGGGATGATCGGATCCTCGGTCGGCAGCTCACGACAAGCTACACGGTGAGTCGGCCCATTCAACTTGAAATAGTCGAGCGCCGCGGCGTGCCCGTGACCCCGCGGCGCTCCTGTCATCCCGCGTCCGGATGGCCGGCGCGCCGCGATCGGTCAGCCGATCCGGCGGACCGATCGCTCACCCGAGCCGGACGGCGGCAGCGCCGCGGCCGCCATCCCGGCCGAGACCGGGTCCGGGCCGGACGGCTTCGGGGCACCCGCCTTCGCCGGAAGGACGGTCGGGACCGGCGCGGTGGGGGCGGACGCCGTGGACGCGACCGAGGCCGAGCCGGGGGCCGAGACGGGGGCCGAGACGGGGGCCGAGACGGGGGCCGAAGCCGGTGCCGCGGCGGGGGACACGGCCGGGGGCGATGTCGTGGCCGAGGTGGGAATCGAGGTGGGGACCGGCTTGGCGGCCGGTCCGGCGACCGGCGCCGCGGCGTTCGGGGCCGCCGGCACGAGTGCCGGACCGGCGGCGTCCGCTTCCGGCTCCACGGCGGGCGCGGCCGCGAGCGTGTTCGGCGGCTCGCGCCACGCGAAAGCGTCGAGGCGCCCGGTCACCGGCGAGACCGGCGCCCAGGTGTCGGTGGCGATACCGTCGGCGATCCACACGCGGTCGCGCGGGGCGCGGGCGGCCCGGGCCAGCCACTCGCGGGCCTGCCCGGAAGCGGCCCCGTGCTCGGCCTCCTCGATGGCCGCCATCATCAGGCAGGCCCGGGCGGTCGGACGATCGGAGAGCAGCGGCTTCACGGCCTCCCGGGCCCGCTTGTAATCGCGCGCGTCGAGGGCGGCCTGGCCCAGGGCGAGGCGGGATTCGGGGTCCCAGACCGACAGCTTCGCCAGGACCTCGGCGCGGGCGAGGCGGTCGCGGACCGAATCGCCGGGACGCAGGCCCAGGTAGACCTTGGCGAGGTCGGGATGGGGATTGGCCTTCCAGGCCGCCTCGACGATCCGGGCGGCCTTCTTGACGTCGCCGCGGCGGGCGAGGAGGCGTCCGGCGATGCAGGCCGCCGGCACGAGGTCGGGGGCGAGCTTGACCGCCTGCAGGACCCGCTCGGTGGCGAGTTCGGGCTCGCCGGCCTCGTGCTCGCCGGCGATCGCGGTGAGGAGCACCGCCCGCTGGCGCCGGGCCGCGGCCTTGTCGATCAGTCCGAGGGACGAGCGGCGCTCGATCGTCTCCAGGGCGG
The DNA here is from genome assembly GCF_053345825.1 of Methylobacterium sp. C33D. Classification (NCBI taxonomy): domain Bacteria; kingdom Pseudomonadati; phylum Pseudomonadota; class Alphaproteobacteria; order Hyphomicrobiales; family Methylobacteriaceae; genus Methylobacterium; species Methylobacterium sp. C33D. The sequence goes on along the minus strand of NZ_JBKFAV010000020.1, from coordinate 105,594 downwards.
CGGGCCAGTCGCCGTCGGCGCTCTGCGCCTCCAGCAGGGCCTCGTTGGCCCAGGTGACGCTCGGGGCGAGGCGGGCGGCCTCGGTGGCGTAGGCGCGGGCGGCCGTCTCGTCCTCGCGGCGCCGGGCCTCCACGAAAAGGCCGCGCAGGCCCAGGACCCGGGTCTCGGGATCGTCGACCATGCGCTGGAAGGCGCTCTCGGCCGCGTCCCGGTCGCCGGAGATCTGCGCCGCCTGCGCCTTGAGCAGCAGGGTCAGCGGCTCGGTGCCGAGGAGCCGCTCGGCGTCCCCCGCGTAGCGCCGGGCCGCCAGGGGATCGCCCGAGCCCACCGCCACCATGCCGCGGGAGAGGGCCGAGAGGCCCTTGGCCCGGCGCCGCTCGGCCGAGCCGCGGACCAGGGCCTCGGGCAGGCCGATGACGCCGCGCACGATCGCCCAGAGGACGCCCAGAACGATCGCCGCCGCGATCACGCCGACGAGGGCGACCGCGAGGCTGGTGCCGATCTGGTAGCCGTTCCAGACGACGGTGACGGTGCCGGGCCTGTCGGCGATCCAGACCGCCCCGAAGGCGGCGAGTGCGAGCAGGGCCAGGAAGGCGAGGGCGCGCCACATGGGGTCAGTATCTCCTGTCGGCGGCCGGCTGGCGGCCGTCGCGGGGTGCGGGAGGAGCGGGGCGCCTGCGCGCCCGCTCGGAGATGGTGCGGCCGCGCAGCGCGCGGATCGGGGCCCTCACCGGCCTAGCGCCCGGGGGCGGCCTGGGCCGGCTGGGCGGCGCCGACCGGCAGGGCCTTGAAGGCGCCGTCGAGCAGCGCGCGCACGGCCTGCTCGGCCTCGGCCCGGGCCTTGAGCTTGGCGCCGAAATCGCCCGCCTGCTCCCGGGCGTCGGCCGGGAGCGCCGCGAAGGCCGCCGAGGCCGCCGGCAGGTCGCCGCGGTCCAGGGCCGCCTGGACCTTGCTCTCCGGATCGTCCGACGCCTCCGGGGCCGGCGCGTCCGCCTTGCGGATCTGCACGAGACCGTCGGCCATGCTGAGGAGCTTGGTGCGGAAATCGCCGGTCTCGGCCGCGCTCTTGGCCCGCTGCGCCTGCCGCTTGGCCGCGATCCGCTCGGCGATCGGCCGGAACGTGTCGGCGAGATCCCCCGCCGAGGGGGCACCGCCGTCGGCGAAGGGCGCGAGGGCCTTGGCCTGGGCCTCGGTCCCCGGATCGAGCTTGCGCAGGGTCGCGAGCGGCTCCGCGTAGGCGGTACCCGATTCCAGGGCGGCCGCCACGCGGTCGGCGACGACGACCCGGAGCGCCGCCTGGACGGTGCTGGCCTCGGCGCGCTGCGCCACGCTCTTGTCGAGGGCGGCGATCTGGTCGGCCTGCTCCTGCAGCCGCCGGTCGACCGCCTTCGCGGCCTCCGCGGCCTGGGCCTGTCCGGCCTCGGCGGCGGTGCGGCTCGCCTGAGTCGCGGCCTGGACCGCCTCGGTGGCGGCCTTCACCCGCGCGTCGACGGCCTGCTGCAGCGCGTCGAGCCGCTGTCCGAGGGCCGCGTCGGCCTCGGCATTCGCCTTGGTCTTCTGCTCCACCTCGCTCTGCAGCGCCGCGACCTTCCGGGCGGCCTCCTCGGCCGCGCCCTTGCTGGCGCCGCCATCCTCCACCGCCTTGAGGCGGGTCTCGAGGTCGGCGATCTGCTTGGCGTTGTCCTGGACCGCGCCGACCTTCGAATCGGCCGGCTGGTCGCGACCGGGCTCCTGACCGGGCTCCTCCTGCAGCGCCGCGACGCGCTGGTCGAGGCTGTCGAGCCGGGCGACGAGATCCGGCGGCACGGCCGGGGCCTGACCGGAAGCCTGACCGGCGGCTTGCCCGTCGGACGCGGGCGCCGCGCCGGATTTGTCCAGCGCCTGCTTGGCGCTCGCCTCCGCGGCGGCGACGCGCTTGTCGAGCGCCGTCACCGCGTCGCGCGGGGCCAGCCCGTCGAGTCGCTTGTCGAGGGACGCGAGCTGGCTGGAGAGCCTCTGGTCGAGGGCATTCAGGCGCGGGTCGGGGCCGATCCCGGCCTTCTCGGCGCCGAACAGCAGGCCGGCGCCGATCACGCCGCCGAGCAGCCCCGCGGCCGCGAGGGAGCCGAACCCGGCCCGGGCCCGGCCGGCGGGCGCGGCGGCGCCCCTGCTCGGGTCGACGGCGGCCGCCGCGGGGATCGGGCCCTTCGGCGGCTCCCTGCCGTCCCTGGCTGCGTCCTTGAGGGTGTCCTTGGGGGTCTCCTTGGGGATATCTTTGGCCGTCTCCCTGCCCGTCTCCTTGCCGGCAGCCGGCGGATCCGGGATCCGCTTGGCCTTCAGGTCGATGATCGGTCCGGCCGTCACCGCGCTGGCCGCCGCCGGGCCCGCGGCGCCGGACGCGGCGCCGCCCGGACGGGGACCGCCCTGCGGGCCGGCTCCGGCCTGCGCGGCCTTCGGGTCGATGCGCGCGCCGGACGCGCCGGACGCGCTGGTGGAGGCCGTCGTCGTCGAAGACGCGGACGTTCCGGCCCGGGCGTCGGCGGTCGGCGACACGGGCGCGCCCGCCTTGACGGGATCGGGCCTGGCGCCGGCCGGCTGGGCGGCCGGGCCGCTCGACGGCTTCAGGCTGTCGGCCCCGGAGGCCGGCTTGCCGGCATCGGACTTCGGATCGATCGTGCCGGGCTTGGCGGTCACGACCGGGTCGGTCGCCGGCCTGGGCGGCGTTCCGGACGCTGATCCCTGCGGCGCCTTCACGCCACCGGCGACGGTGGAAGAGGTGGAGGCCGACGTGGAGGCGGACGCGCTGGCCGACGTGCTGGCCGACGTGGAGGCGGAGGACGCCGACGTCGCGGCCGGTCGCGACGCGCCCCCGGGCGGGCTGGACTGCCCGGGCCTGCCGGGCGCGGCGTCCGGCTTCCGGCCGCCGGGGCCGGGCTTGTCGGCGTCGCTGGGTGGTGGCGTCACGGGCAAGTCCTCCAACTCTTCGGCGTCGCCGCGCCCCCCTAGCACCGCGGCGGCGCCGGGCGCGAGGGCGAGATACGGCGGCCCGGCCTCCCTGTCACCGCGCGGTTAGCCCGGTCGCCCTGCCAGGGCGTCGAGCAGGTCCGCTTCGCGCGGGCGCGCCGCGACGAAATGGACCGGAACACCGGCCGCTTCCAGGGGTGCCGCGACATCCGGCGATAGGCAGTAATGCCTCAGCCGGCGGAAAGCTCCGCCGTGCTCCGATCCATCCGCGAGGGCAAGGGCGACGGCGGCGCTGCGCCGGGAATAGTGAAGGGCCGCCTCGAGGCGGTTCCCGGCGAGTTCGCAGCCGACCGCCGGCGGCAGGCGCTCCAGCGCCTCGGCCCGGTAGGCCACGAAGGCGGTGACCCGGAAACCGGCCGCCGCCAGCGTCGCCGCCGGCTCCGGCTTGCGCTCGGCGCCGGTCGCGTGGAGGAGCGGCTCGCCGGGCGGCAGCGTCGCCGCCACCAGGGCGGCGAGGCCCGCGGCGTCGCCGGGCCCCTCCCGCACGGGACCGAGGCCGGCCGCGCGGGCCAGGGCGGCCGTCCGCGCGCCGACGGCGAAGACCGGGAGGCCGCGCAGGGACGGCGCGTCCCGGAGCGCCGGCACCGCGTTGGCGCTGGTCAGCAGCAGCGCGGCGAAGGGTCCCACGGGCGCCGCCGCCGCGGTCGGGCGCACCGCCAGGACGGGGGCGACCAGCGGCGCGTGGCCGAGGTCGGCCAGGGCCGCGCCCGTCCGCGTCGCCCCCGGCTCGGGCCGCGCCACCCAGATCCGCAAGGGCTAGGCGTCCAGGGTCAGGCGGATGCCGTGGCGCGCCGCCGCGCCGGGGGCGAGCCGGCGCTGCGAGTCGCGGTCCGCGAGGTCGCCCGCGAAGTCCGCCCAGTCGGCGTAGCCGGTCCAGCACTCGAGCGACAGGAACGGCGCGGTCGGCTTGGTCCAGACCGCCAGGTGGGGGAAATCCGCCATCTCCATGCGGATCGCCCGGCCGGGGCCGGTGAAGCGCATCCAGCGGCTGCGGGCGTTCCGGAACACGAAGGCTTCGGTGAACAGCGCCGGATCGAGGGGCAGCGTGTCCCCGGCGAGGGGGATCGGCTGCTCGTCGCGCAGCAGCAGGCCGCCCGGGCCGACCTGGGGCGCGAAGGGCCGCTCCGCCTCCTCGAAGGCCACCGCGTAGCCGCCGTCCCGGGCGCGGGCGCCGCCCGCGAAGGGCCACGGGAAGGCCGGGTGGAAGCCGAGGGCGTAGGGCAGGGGGACGGCGCCGGGATTGGCGACGGTCACGTCCAGGTCGAGCCCCGCCGGGCGGACCCGCGCGGCGACGTCGAGCCGGAACGCGAACGGGTAGTGCGCCCGCGTCTCGGGCCCGTCGGTCAGGCGCAGGGTCACCGCGTCGGCGCTCCGCTCGACCACCGCGAAGGGCAGGTCCCGGGCGAAGCCGTGCTGGGCCATCGGGTAGCGCTCGGACCCGACCGTCACGTGCCCGCCCGCCGAGGCGCCGACCACCGGGAAGAGCCAGGGCGCGTGGCGGTTCCAGTGCTCGGGGTCGCCGCTCCAGAGATACTCGGTCCCGCCGACCCGCCAGGAGACCGGCTCGGCCCCGTGGGTGGCGAGCGTCGCGGTGGTGCCGTCCGGCGCGGTCAGCTCGATGCGCGTGGTCACGGTGCTCTCCCGGTCTGCCTCGGAGAGCCGAGGTAACGGAGGCGGGGCCGGACGCAAGGCCCCGCGCGGGGTTGTTCACGCGGCCGTGCCGAGCCCCGGCAGGACCGCCTCGGGCGGCCCGGAGGCGACGATCCGGCCTGCCTCCAGGACGTGGACCGCGTCGGCGCCCTCCAGGGTCGAGAGGCGGTGGGCGATCAGGATCAGCGTCCGCCGGCCCGAGAGAGCGCGCAGCGCCCGCATCACGGCCGCCTGCGTCTCGTCGTCGAGGGCCGAGGTCGCCTCGTCGAACACGATGACGTCCGGGTCGTGGTAGAGCGCCCGGGCGATGCCGACGCGCTGGCGCTGCCCGCCGGACAGCCGCGCCCCGCGCTCGCCGACCCGCTCGGCGTAGCCGTGCGGCAGGGCGGCGACGAAGTCGTGGGCGCCGGCGAGCCGCGCCGCCCGCTCGACGGCGGCGAGGTCCGGCGCGTCGAGGCCGAGCGCGATGTTCTCCGCCACGGTGCCGTCCACCAGGAACACCTCCTGCGGGACGTAGCCGATCCGGTTCTGCCAAGCGGGGAGGGTGCCGGCGTCGAGGGGTCGGCCGTCCACGGTGATCCGGCCGGCGGTCGGGCTCAGGACGCCGAGGATCAGGCCGGCCAGAGTCGACTTGCCCGAGCCGGTGCGCCCGGCGAGCCCGACCGTGGCGTTGACCGGGATCGTCAGGTCGATCCCCGCGAGGGCCGGGCGTCCGGTGCCGTAGTCGAAACCGAGGCCCTCGAGCCGGATCGCCCGCGCGAAGGGCAGCCGTTCCGCGGTGCGGGGCCGGGGCTCGCGCTCGTCGGCGAGCGCGTCGACGATCGCCCGCACCGCCGGCAGGGTGAAGCGCATCAGCGCCACCGAGGTGAAGATGTTCTGGAAGGCCGGCAGCATGCGGTAGCCCGCGAAGGCGAACAGGCCGAGCAGCGGCAGGATGCCGGCGACGTCGAGCCCCCGGGCGAGCGCGAACAGCACCACCACGATCACCCCGCCGAAGGCCAGGGCCTCGATCACGAAGCGCGGCATCTGGCCGGTGAGCTGGCTCGCCGCGGTGGCGAGGGCATAGGCCCGGGCCGGGGCGTCGAACCGCGCCGCGAACGCCTCCGCGCGCCCGTAGAGCTTCAGCTCGGTGAGCGCCCCGAAGGTCTCCTGCACGATCCGGAAGCGGGCCTCGTTGTCGGCGACGGTGCGGCCGCCCAGCCGCGCCAGCCGGGCGCGCATCACGAGGTAGATCCCGACATAGAGGCCGCCGAAGCCGCCCCCCAGGATCAGCGCGAGCTGCGGCGCGTAGGCCAGCAGGAAGGCGATCACCGCGAGCGCCGAGCTCGCCCGCGAGGCGAGCACCGTGGCGGGCGTCAGCGCGCCGATGACCAGCCGGTCGGTCTCGGACAGCACGTTCTTGGCGAGCTCGGCGCTGTTGGCCTTCGCGAAGAACAGCCGCTCCCGGTCGAGGTAGCGGAACAGCAGCCGCCGGCTGAGGCTGTAGCCGGCCAAGTGGGTGAACCGGAGCTGCGCGTAGGTCAGACCGGCATTCACCAGCGCGGTGACGAGGATCGCCGCGAGCGCCGCGCCGCCGGTCACCAGCAGGAAGCCGCGCTCGTCGGTCAGGCCGAGGGCGCCCCGGGCCTGGGCCAGGTAGGGGACCCGGGTCGCCGCAGACGGGTCCCCGACCAGCGTCAGGAACGGGATCACCGAGGCGACGCCCACCACCTCGAGCAGCGCCGCGCCCGCGAGGCCGAGGGCGATCAGGGTGAGCCGGCGCCGGTCGGCCGGCCGCATGGCGCGGACGAGGTCGATCAGCGCGCGCATGGCATCGCGGGGTCTGGCGGGACGGCTCGCATGGTCGGGCCGGGCTTAAGCGCGCCGTCCCGGCCTGTCCACGCCGGGCTCAGTCGAGCTTCTTGAGGGAGCCCAGGTCGACCTCGCCGTCCTGCCCGGTGAAGGTCAGGGTCTTGGCGGCCCCGTCCGCCTGCGCGACGCCGCCGATCCGGTGGTCGCCGCTGTCGTAGGTCGAGACCTGCCCGTCGCGGTCGACGAGGAGGCGGCGCTTGTCCGGGAAGAACGCGTACTTCATCCCGTTCTGCGCGCCGCTGGTCGCGGGCTCGCCGAGATCCTTCGGCCACCAGGGCTCCGCGCCCGTCATCGGTTTCATCGGCTCCATGGGCTCCATCGGCTTCATGGGTTTCATCGGCTTCATCGGCTCCACGGCGCGCACCTCCTGTCCGGCGAGAGACAGGAGGACGCGGCAGGCGCGGAAGGGTTGCACGCGGGCCCTGCCGCCCGGGCCCGGCTCAGAGCGGCGGCAGCCCCGGCGCCGGGCGCTCCCGCACCTGGCCGTCGAAGCCGACGTGGAGCTGGTGCTCGCGACCGTCCCGGTCCTTCGCGGCCACCTCGAGATGGCGCGGCCCGCGGCCCGTCACCCGCACGTCGCCGTAGCCCGCCGCCTGGACCGAGGCGGTCAGGGCGGCCATGTCGGGCTTCGGCCCGAGACCGAGCCGGTCCTTGGCCCAGTCCAGACTGCCGGTCGGGGGGCCGCCGGCCGGCCCGAGCAGCAGCGTCCGCCCGTCCCCGTGGGACAGGACTCGGGCGTGCAGGAAGCCGGTCTCGAAGCGGCCCTGCACCGTCACGGTCTCGCCCTTGGCGACGAGGCCGCCGCCCTCGCCCTCGCGGCCCGTCTCCACGAGGGCCCGCCCGGTGTTGTCCTGCACCACGAACTTGTTGCCGAAGATCTCCGCGACCTCGCCCTTGATGGCGGTCGCGCCCGAGGGAGCCAGGGCCTGGATCGCCACCGGCGCGACCGGCGTCGGCTGGAACGGCGTTCCCTGCGCCAGGGACAGGCCGACGGCGCCCAGGGCCAGCGGCAGCGCCACCGCGCCCACCACCCAGGTCCGCCGCGGGACCGCCCTCGAAGCCGGCCCGGCGGCCTCGGGCTCGCGGACCTCCCGCGCCGTCCCGTCGATGGTCTTGTCGTCGCTCATGATCGCATCCTCTGAAGGGTCCGGATCCGCTCGATCCGATGCCCCTTCCTAGGGAGCCGCCGGCAATCCGGTCTGAACCGCGCGGTTCAGGCCCGGTTAAACGCGCCGCCCTAGAGCGCTCGCTGGGGAACCCGTGCGGGCTCAGAGGCTTGGCAGCGGGCGCTGATGCGGGCCGACAGGTCGCGGCGGCCCGCGGCCGTCCCGGCGGACCGGGTGAGACCACGGCCCTAAGTCCTGGCGGCAGCGGGTGAAACCGGCCTGCCGCCCGGAGCATCGATCCGGCGGCGTTCGAAGCCGGCCCTCGGGGCCAGACGGGGAGGTGAGACCGGTGAAGATCCTGCTGGTGGAGGACGACGCGGCCCTCGCGGCGGAGGTCGCCAGGGTCCTGCGCGCCGAGAATTTCGTGCTCGACCACGCCGCCACCGGCGAGGATGCCCAGCATCTCGGCGAGACCGAGGGCTACGACGCCGTCGTGCTCGATCTCGGCCTGCCGAAGGGCGACGGGGTCTCGGTCCTGCGGGCTTGGCGCGGGGCCGGCCGGACCCTGCCGGTGCTGGTGCTGACCGCCCGGGACGGCTGGAGCGACAAGGTGGCGGCCTTCAAGGCGGGGGCGGACGACTATCTCGTGAAGCCGGTCCGGGTGGAGGAGCTGGTGATCCGCCTGCGCGCCCTCGTGCGCCGGTCCCAGGGCGGCGGGGCGAGCCGGATCACCTGCGGCCCCCTGAGCTTCGATCCGGGTCTCGGCGCCTTCGAGCACGAGGGCCTGCCGCTCAAGCTCACCGGCCTGGAATGGCGGGTCCTGTCCTGCCTGATGCTGAACCGCGAGACCGTGGTGCCGCGCCCGCACCTGATCGAGCGGGTCTACGAGGGGGATGCCGACGTCGATTCGAACTCCGTCGAGGTGATCATCACGCGCCTGCGCCGGAAGATCGCCCCGGCGCGGATCGAGAGCGTGCGCGGCCACGGCTACCGCCTGCACGCGGAGCCCGCCTGATGGCGGCGACGGCGCCGCGGCGCTCGCTCCGCACGCGGCTGCTCGCGGCGGCCCTGGTGATGGTGCTGGCGGCCCTGGTGGTGGCGGGCCTCGCCATCGGGGTGATCCTGCACCGCTTCGTGCGCGGGCAGCTCGACGGCCGGCTCGACGCGCAGATCGTCGCCCTGCGGGCCGGGCTCGAGGCCGGGATCCTCCCGCAGGGTCTCGACGCGCCGCCCTTCGACCGGCCCGGCCCCGGCTGGGCCTGGGAGGTGCGCCGCGGCGGCGAGACGATCCGCTCCGGCTCCCTCCGCGGCGGGGACATCCGGCTGTCCGATCCGGGACCGGACGACGATCCGGGCCGGCCGCGCCCGGCCTCGGGCACGGGGCCGCGCGGCGAGCCCCTCGTCGCCCGCGTGCTGGCCGTGCCCGGACCCGAGCCGGCGACGATCGTGGTGGCGGCGCCGGAGGGGGAGCTGCGCGGGCCGCTGCGCGAGGCGCTGACGAGCCTCGCCCTGGCGCTCGGCATCCTCGGCCTGTGCCTGCTCGCCGGCCTGGCCTTCCAGGTGCGCCTGGGCCTCGCGCCGCTGACGCGCCTGCGCGCGGACCTCGCGTCGGTCCGGGCGGGGCGGCGCGAGCGCGTGCCGGCGGACCAGCCCGCCGAGATCGCGCCGGTGGCGGCGGAACTCAACGCGCTCCTCGATCAGAACGCGCAGAACCTGGAGCGCGCCCGCGGCCACGTCGCCAACCTCGCCCACGCCCTCAAGACGCCGCTCGCCACCCTCTCGATGGCCCTCGCGGAGCCCGCCCGCGACCCGGACGGCGCGCTGCGCCGGCAGGTGGACGACATGGACCGGCGGGTGCGGCACCACCTCCGGCGCGCCCGAGCCGCGGCCCTGGCGGGTTCGGCCCGGGGCCGCACGGCCCTGGCGCCCCGGCTGTCGGACCTGCGCGCGGCGCTGACCCGGATCCACGCCGAGAAGGGCGCGGCGATCGACCTCGACGTCCCCGAGGCCCTGTCGGTCTCCTGCGAGGGCCAGGATCTCGACGAGATGCTCGGCAATCTCGTGGACAATGCCTGCCGCTGGTGCCGCGGCCGCGTGCGCGTCTGCGCGACGGCGCGCGACGGCGCGGTGGCCGTGGTCGTGGAGGATGACGGGCCCGGCCTCGACCCGGCGGCGGCCTCCGCCGTCATGGCGCGCGGCAGGCGACTCGACGAGGGCGTGCCGGGCCACGGCTTCGGGCTGCCGATCACCCTGGAGCTCGCCGAGCTGTACGGCGGCGGCCTGAGCCTCGGGCGGTCGGATCTCGGCGGGCTTCGGGCGGACCTGGTTCTCCCGGCCTGACCGGGCCCCCTCAGCCCAGCGCCTCCCGGAGGATCGGCCGGATCCGCGGGTCGGCGCAGTGGGCCACGTTGAAGCGCATGTAGCCGTTCCACGCATCCGAGAGGCTGAACGAGGTCCCGGGCGCCAGCACCATGCCGCGGGCCAGCGCCCGGCGGGCGACGTCGGCCCCGTCGCGCCCGTCCGGAAGGCGCATCCACAGGAAGAAGCCGCCCCGCGGCTGCGCCCAGGTCTCCAGGCCGCAGGCGCGCAGCTCCGCGGAGGCCTGCACCATCGCGCCGGCGAGCCGGCGGCGGGTCTCGGCGAGGTGCCGCCGGTAGGCGCCCTCGGTGATCAGGGCGTGCACCAGCGCGGCCGTGATGTGGCCGTTGCCGAGGCTGAGGGCGAGCTTGAGGTCGACCAGCGGCTCGACCCAGTCGGCCCGGAGGGCGATCCAGCCGCAGCGCGCGGCCGCCGACAGGGTCTTGGAGAAGCTGCCGATCTGGATCACCCGCTCCAGCCCGTCGAAGCCGGCGAGCCGCGGGGCGGCCTCCGGCTCGAGGTCGCCGAAGATCTCGTCCTCGACGATGAGCGTGTCGTGCGTTTCGCACAGCTTGAGAAGGCGGTGCGCCACGGTCGGCGCGAGGCTCGCCCCGGTCGGGTTCTGGAGGGCGGCGTTGGTCAGGTAGAAGCGCGGCCGGTGCTGCTCCAGCAGGGTCGCGAGCGCCTGCAGGTCCGGCCCCTCCGGCGTGATCGGCACGCCGACCACCGCGACGCGCTGCGCGCGCAGAAGCGCCAGGAAGTTGAAGTAGCAGGGATCGTCGACCAGCACGGTGTCGCCGGGCTGGAGCAGGAACCGGCAGACGAGGTCCAGCGCCTGCGTGGCCGATTCGACCAGCACGATCTGGTCGGGCTCGGCGCCGACGCCCTTCTCGCCGACCTTGCGGGCGATCTGGTGGCGCAGGGGCTCGTAGCCGAGCGGCCGGTCGTAGTTGGTCATCTCGGCGAGGTCGGCGCGGGCCACCCGGCGCAGGCCCCGGCGGATCGCCTCGTGGGGCATCCAGGAATCGGGCAGCCAGCCGGCCCCGGGCTTCAGCTGGTCGGCGCCGGCCTGCTGCGCCTGCCGGGTGATCCAGAGCGGGTCGACGATCCGGTCGAGCCGCGGCCCCATCGCCTGGAGCGAGAGCGGCCGGGTCTTGCCGGCGACGTAGAAGCCCGAGCCCGGCCGCGGCACGACGGCGCCCTCGGCGGCGAGGCGCTCGTAGGCCTCGACGACGGTGGATTTCGAGACGCCCATGGTCTCCGCGAAGGCCCGCACTGAGGGGATCCGCACGCCGGGGACCAGCCGCCGCGCCGCGATCCGTTCCCGGATCTCGCTGACCACGGCCTCGACGCGCGTCCCGGGGCTCCTGACTGCGACCGCCATCCGTACTGCTCTTTCGTCCGGACAATTCTTCCGAACCGTACCGAAGTGTTCCTGTCGCCGCCAGCCCCGGATCGCCAGGATCGCGACACCCCGGAACGATGGAGGAGGGGATCCATGACCCAGTGCCTGACCGAGACCGTCGCCCGCGAAGTCCCGATCGAATCGCGGATCAGACCGCGGAGCGGATGGCTCGCCCGGACGGTGGGGCCCGTGCTGGCCGTCGGCGCGGAGGTGCGCGCGGGCCTGTCGCGGGCGGCGATGAACCGGCGCGTGCTCCAGCGCCTGTCGACCCTGTCGGACCGGGAACTGAAGGATATCGGCCTGACGCCCCAGGACGTGGCGGATGCCTGCGTGACGGGCACGGGCGACGCGATCCACCTGCTGGTCGGCCGGCGCGACGAGCGCCGCCGGGCCCGGCGCGCCCTGCGCCCTTGGTGATCGGGGTCCAAGGGGCCTAGGATCGCGCCGATGACACTGCGTGACGGGCTGGCCGCGCTCCTCGTGGTCACGCTCCTCGGTGTGAACTTCGTGGCTATCAAGGTGGGGCTGGTGACGGTGCCGCCGCTGATGCTGTGCGCCCTCAGATTCGGCTTCGCGGCCCTGCCGGCCGCCCTGGTGATCCGCCCGCCCCGGGCGCCCGCCGCCCTGGTGGCGGCCTTCGGGCTGGCGCTCGGGATCGGCCAGTTCGGGCTGCTGTTCACGGCGATCCGCCTCGGCATGCCGGCCGGCCTGTCGTCGCTGCTCATCCAGATGCAGGTGCCGTTCACCGTGGCGCTCGCCTGGATCGTCCTGAAGGAGCGCCCGCGGGTGCTCCAGGTGATCGGCGGCGCGGTCGCGCTCCTGGGCGTCGCCGCGGTGGCGCTCGGGCGGGCCGGGGGCGCCCCGGCGGGACCGGTGCTGCTGGTCGTCGGCGCGGCGCTGTCCTGGGCCAGCGCCAACATCGTGGCGAAGCGGATCGGCCGGGTCGACATGCTCGCGCTGATGGTCTGGGGCAGCCTCGCCACGGCGCCGCCGCTGCTCGCCCTCTCGCTGATCGTCGAGGGCTCCGACGCGGTCCGGGCCCTGACCCATCCCGACTGGGTGACGAGCGCCTCGATCGCCTTCCAGGCCTACCCGACGCAGCTCCTGGCCTTCGGCCTCTGGAGCCGGCTGCTGACCCGCTACCCGGCCGCCGCGGTGACGCCGTTCGCGCTGCTGGTCCCGGTGGCCGGCATCCTGAGCACGCACCTCGTGCTGGGCGAGCCGCTGAGCGCCGACATCCTGGCCGGCGGCAGCCTCATCCTGTTCGGGATCGCCCTCAGCCTCAGGGGCGGGCGGGCCGCCGTCCGGCCCGCGGGGCGCGGCCCGATCAGACCCGCGACGGGTGCACCGCCGAAGGTGACGTGACCCGCGCGCACCCGAGGCGCAGGACGCGCGTCGACGCTTTCGCGAGGCCGATAGTGTCGATTGTTCGGAAAGGGACGTGGCGCGGGCGACGGGGCTCGAACCCGCGACCTCCGGCGTGACAGGCCGGCACTCTAACCAACTGAGCTACGCCCGCACGGCGTGGTCGCCTTCGGTGGGGGCGTTTCGCCCGGCGACGGGGCGGGGTTTATGGGGCGCCCGGGGCCCTGTCAAGCGTGTCCGGCGGGGATTCGTATCCGCGCCGTCCGGGGCCTCCCGCGCAGGCATACCAGCCCCCGACTCGGCGCCTGCGCGCTTCCGTCGTGTTGTGCCGGCGCTGCGCAAGCCCATCTCGGACATGACCGACAGGAAGGCTGACAGCGCGCTTTGTGCGACGCGACAAGCCATTGTCACGGGCCGGCGGCTCGACTAAGCCTCCGGCCGCGCGCATCCTGGCATAAGAACAATTCCACGGGCGGATCCGGGTCGGCGTCGCACCGCGGTTTCACTCGTCTCGCGAGGCCCTGGCATGACCGGATTGTTGGCGGATTACCTGCCGCTCATCGTGTTCATCGGCGTGGCGCTGTTCATCGCCACGGCGCTGCTGGTCGTCCCCTTCCTGGTGGCCTTCAAGAGCCCCGATCCCGAGAAGCTCTCGGCCTACGAGTGCGGTTTCAACGCGTTCGACGACGCCCGCATGAAGTTCGACGTGCGCTTCTACCTCGTCGCCATCCTGTTCATCATCTTCGACCTCGAGGTCGCGTTCCTCTTCCCCTGGGCGATCACCTTCGGGGATCTGGGCTGGTTCGGCTTCTGGTCGATGATCGTCTTCCTGGGCGTGCTGACCGTCGGTTTCGTCTACGAGTGGCGCAAGGGCGCCCTCGAATGGGATTGATGTCCCGCCGCTCGCCGCCCGCACTGAATTCCTGAGTCGCCGATGGCCCTGATCACCGACACCAACCGCGCCCCCGCGATCGCGCCCCAGCCGAAGGGGATCATCGATCCCAACACCGGCCGCCCGATCGGCGCGGACGACCCGACCTTCCTGTCGATCAGCGACGAGCTGGCCGACCGGGGCTTCCTGCTCACCACCACGGACGAGCTGATCAACTGGGCCCGCACGGGCTCGCTGATGTGGATGACCTTCGGTCTCGCCTGCTGCGCGGTCGAGATGATGCAGATGTCGATGCCGCGCTACGATTGCGAGCGATTCGGCTTCGCCCCCCGCGGCTCGCCGCGCCAGTCCGACGTGATGATCGTCGCCGGCACGCTGACCAACAAGATGGCCCCGGCTCTGCGCAAGGTCTACGACCAGATGCCGGAGCCCCGCTACGTCATCTCGATGGGCTCCTGCGCCAACGGCGGCGGCTACTACCACTACTCCTACTCGGTGGTGCGCGGCTGCGACCGGGTGGTGCCGGTGGACATCTACGTGCCCGGCTGCCCGCCCACCGCCGAGGCGCTGCTCTACGGCGTGCTGCTGCTGCAAAAGAAGATCCGCCGGACCGGCACGATCGAGCGCTGAGGAGCGGCCATGACGAACGGCATCTCGATCCTGCCCCACACCCAGCCGGTCTACGGCGACGACGCCGTCACGGCCATGGCCGAGCGCGTCGTCGGCGCCCTCGGCCCGGCGGTGGTATCCCACGCCATCGCGTTCGGCGAGCTGACGCTGGTGGTCCAGGCCTCCGACATCGTCTACGCGCTCACCTACCTGCGCGACGATCCGGCCTGCGCGTTCCGCAACTTCATCGACATTTGCGGCGTGGACTACCCGCAGCGCGAGAAGCGCTTCGACGTGGTCTACCACCTCCTCTCGCTGCGCCATAACCTGCGCATCCGGGTGAAGGTGCAGACCGACGAGGTGACGCCGGTCCCCTCGGTGATCGAGGTCTTCCCGGCGGCCAACTGGTACGAGCGTGAGACCTACGACCTCTACGGGATCCTGTTCTCGGGCCATCCCGACCTGCGCCGCCTGCTCACCGATTACGGCTTCGAGGGGCACCCCCTGCGCAAGGACTTCCCGCTCACCGGCTTCGTAGAGGTCCGCTACGATCAGGATCAGGCGCGGGTCGTCTACGAGCCGGTGCAGCTGACGCAGGAATTCCGGAACTTCGACTTCTTGTCCCCGTGGGAAGGCACCGACTACGTGCTCCCCGGCGACGAGAAGACGTCGGCATGAGCCGCGGAGACCGTCCGTGACCGAACACAACATCCGCAACTTCGCGATCAACTTCGGCCCGCAGCACCCGGCGGCGCACGGCGTGCTGCGCCTCGTGCTGGAACTCGACGGCGAGGTGGTCGAGCGGGTCGACCCGCATATCGGCCTGCTCCACCGCGGCACCGAGAAGCTGATCGAGTACAAGACCTACCTGCAGGCGACGCCCTATTTCGACCGGCTCGACTACGTGTCGCCGATGAACCAGGAGCACGCCTTCTGCCTGGCGATCGAGAAGCTCGCCGGGATCGAGGTGCCGCGCCGCGCGCAGCTGATCCGCGTGCTGTTCTGCGAGATCGGCCGGCTGCTGTCGCACCTGCTCAACGTCACGACGCAGGCGATGGACGTCGGCGCCCTCACGCCCCCGCTCTGGGGTTTCGAGGAGCGCGAGAAGCTGATGATCTTCTACGAGCGGGCCTCCGGCGCCCGGCTCCACGCCAACTACTTCCGGCCGGGCGGCGTCCACCAGGACCTGCCTCCCAAGCTGATCGACGACATCGACGCGTTCTGCGACCCGTTCCTGCAGGTCGTGCAGGACCTCGACGACCTCGTCATGGCCAACCGCATCTTCAAGCAGCGCAACGTCGATATCGGCATCGTGTCGGTCGACGAGGCGATGGAGTGGGGCTTCTCGGGCGTGATGGTGCGCGGCTCGGGCATCCCGTGGGACCTGCGCAAGGCGCAGCCCTACGAGTGCTACGAGGAGATGGAGTTCGACATCCCCGTCGGGAAGAACGGCGACACGTACGATCGCCAGGTGATCCGCATGGAGGAGATGCGCCAGTCGGTGCGCATCATGAAGCAGTGCGTCGCCAAGCTGCGCGAGCCCGCCGGCCAGGGGCCGATCGCCTCCGTCGACGGGAAGTTCGCGCCGCCGCCGCGCCGGGAGATGAAGCGCTCGATGGAGGCGCTCATCCACCACTTCAAGCTCTACACCGAGGGCTTCCACGTGCCCGAGGGCGAGGTCTACGCCGCGGTCGAGGCGCCGAAGGGCGAGTTCGGCGTGTACCTGGTGTCCGACGGGACCAACAAGCCGTATCGCTGCAAGATCCGCGCGCCGGGCTTCGCGCACCTGCAGGCGATGGACTGGATGTGCCGCGGGCACCTCTTAGCCGACGTGTCCTGCGTGCTCGGCACGCTCGACATCGTGTTCGGCGAAGTGGATCGGTAAGACAGAAGCGATGGCAAACCGCAGACTCGCCCCCGCCTCGGAGCAGCCCGAGAGCTTCGCGTTCTCGCCGGAGAACGCCGAGTGGGCCAAGACCCAGATCGCCAAGTACCCGGAAGGCCGCCAGGCCTCGGCGGTGATCTCGCTCCTGTGGCGGGCCCAGGAGCAGAACGGCGGCTGGCTGCCGCGGGCGGCCATCGAGGCCGTGGCGGCCGAGCTCGGCATGCCGAACATCCGCGTGCTGGAGGTCGCGACCTTCTACACGATGTTCGCCCTCGAGCCCGTGGGCCGCTTCTGGATCCAGGTCTGCGGCACGGTCCCGTGCGATTCCTGCGGCGCGCGGGGGCTCAAGGAGATGCTCCAGTCCCGCCTGGGACCGGCCGGCCACGTCTCGGCCGACGGCAATTTCTCGTGGCTCGAGGTCGAGTGCCTGGGCGCCTGCTGCAACGCGCCGATGGTGCAGATCAACCAGGACTACTACGAGGACCTGACGCCCGATTCCCTCGGCCAGCTGATGGACGACCTCGCCGCCGGCCGTCCCGTGAAGGTCGGCTCGCAGACCGGTCGCGTCTCGTCCGAGCCCCAGGGCGCCGTGAACACCCTCACCGACCCGACGCTGTTCGACGGCTCGCGGGTCGGCGCGTGGCGCAAGCGCTTCGAGGAGGCCGGCAAGAGCGAGGAACCGGCCGCCAAGATCGGCGAAGCCGCGTCCAGCACGCAGCAGGCCGCCGAGAACCCGAAGCCGGCCCGGCCCGACGCCGGCCGCCCGGTCGAGCGCCCCGTGAGCGACGCGCCGGCCCAGCGCGCCGCCGACGGCGAGACGCCGGTGAAGCCCGAGGATCGCGCCGACGCGGCCGAGCGCGGCCGCTCCACCGCCAAGCACGGCGCCGCCCGTCCGGGCGACGCGGACGTGCTCGATTCGCCGGCCAAGCGCGTCGCCGAGGGCGAGCCCGCCGCCGGCGAGCAGGGCCATCAGGAGGTGCCGAACCGCGACGCCGTCCCGCAGCAGCCGGAAGCCTCCGGCGCTAGCGAGGGCGAGGTGGCGGCCGAGACCGAGGAAGCCCGCATCGCCGGCGCTCTCGCGGCCCTGCCGAAGGACGCGAGCCCCGAGCAGAAGGCCGACGCGGTGGGCAAGCGCCCGCCGGCTCTGGAGGGCGCCCGCGCCGGGAAGCCGGACGAGCTGACGCGCATCAAGGGCATCGGCCCGGGCAACAGCCAGCGCCTGAACGGGCTCGGCATCTACCATTTCGACCAGATCGCCGCCTGGTCCCGCGACGAGATCGCCTGGGTCGGCACCTACCTCGCGTTCCCGGGTCGCATCGACCGGGAGAACTGGGTGGGGCAGGCCAAGGCCCTGTCGGCGCCGGCTCAGTGAGGACCTGACATGCTGTCGGATCAGGATCGCATCTTCACCAATCTCTACGGCCTGCACTCGCCGGGCCTGGAAGCCGCCAGGAAGCGCGGCGCCTGGGACGGGACCAAGTTCCTGCTGGAGCAGGGCCGCGACTGGATCATCGAGGAGATGAAGGCCTCGGGCCTGCGCGGCCGCGGCGGCGCGGGCTTCCCCACCGGCCTCAAGTGGTCGTTCATGCCCAAGAAGTCTGACGGGCGCCCGCACTACCTCGTCGTCAACGCCGACGAGTCGGAGCCGGGCACCTGCAAGGACCGGGAAATCATGCGGCACGACCCGCATCTCCTGATCGAGGGCTGCATGCTCGCCTGCTTCGCCATGGCGGCGCATGCCTGCTACATCTACATCCGCGGCGAGTACGTCGCCGAGAAGCACGCCCTCCAGAAGGCCGTGGACGAGGCCTACGCGGCCCGCCTCGTCGGCCAGTCGAACGTGCACGACTACCCGTTCGACATCTACGTCCACCACGGCGCGGGCGCCTACATCTGCGGCGAGGAGACGGCCCTCATCGAGAGCCTCGAGGGCAAGAAGGGGATGCCGCGGCTGAAGCCGCCGTTCCCGGCCAATATGGGCCTCTACGGCTGCCCCACGACCGTGAACAACGTCGAGTCGATCGCGGTCGCCGGCACGATCCTGCGCCGCGGCGGCGCGTGGTTCGCGGGGCTCGGCGGCAAGAACAACACCGGCACCAAGCTGTTCTGCGTCTCGGGTCACGTCAACAAGCCGTGCAACGTCGAGGAGGAGCTGGGCATCACCTTCCGCGAGCTCATCGACCGCCATTGCGGCGGCATGCGCGGCGGCTGGGACAACCTGCTGTGCTCGATCCCGGGCGGCTCGTCGGTGCCGCTGGTGCCGGCCGAGCAGATCGTCGACGCCAAGATGGACTTCGACACCCTGCGCAACCTGGGCTCCGGTCTCGGCACCGCGGCGGTGATCGTGCTCGACAAGTCCACCGACATCGTCGCGGCGATCACCCGGATCTCGTACTTCTACAAGCACGAATCCTGCGGCCAGTGCACGCCCTGCCGTGAGGGCACCGGCTGGATGTGGCGGGTCATGCAGCGCATGACCGAGGGCCGCGCCCAGAAGCGCGAGATCGACATGCTGTTCGAGGTGACCAAGCAGATCGAGGGCCACACGATCTGCGCGCTCGGCGACGCGGCGGCCTGGCCGATCCAGGGCCTGATCCGGCACTTCCGCCCCGAGATCGAGAAGCGCATCGACCGCTACACCGCGAACCCGCACAGCGAGCCTGTGCCGATGGCCGCGGAGTGATCCGATGACGGGCCAGCCTGACAACCTGATGCTCGTGTCCCTGCGGGGAATCGACGGGAAGGTCGATCGCCCCAGCGACGATGTCCGAGAACTGAGAGGCCGCATGGCAGCGGTCGAAGCGAATCTGGCTGGCGTCCACCGGCGGATCGACAGGGTCGAGCTTCGCGTCGAGCGGATCGAGCGACGCCTCGATCTCGCCGACGCCCCGCACTGAGATTGCACCGATGACCAAAATCCTCGTCGACGGCACCGAGGTCGATGTCCCGGCCGACTACACGCTGCTCCAGGCCTGCGAGGCCGCGGGGGCCGAGATCCCGCGCTTCTGCTTCCACGAGCGCCTGTCGATCGCCGGCAATTGCCGCATGTGCCTCGTCGAGCTGAAGGGCGCGCCGAAGCCGGTGGCTTCCTGCGCCTACGCGGTGAAGGATTGCCGGCCCGGCCCGAACGGCGAGCCGCCGGAGGTGCTGACCCGCTCGCAGGGCACTAAGAAGGCCCGCGAGGGGGTGATGGAGTTCCTCCTCATCAACCACCCCCTCGACTGCCCGATCTGCGACCAGGGCGGCCACTGCGACCTGCAGGACCAGGCGATGGCCTACGGGGTCGATTCGACCCGGTACACGGAGAACAAGCGGGCGGTCGAGGAGAAGAATATCGGCCCGCTGGTGCGGACCGCGATGAACCGCTGCATTCACTGCACCCGCTGCGTGCGCTTCCTCGCCGAGGTCGCGGGCGTACCAGACCTCGGCGCCATCGGCCGCGGCGAGGACATGGAGATCACCAGCTACCTCGAGCAGTCGATGGCCTCGGAGCTCCAGGGCAACGTCGCCGACCTCTGCCCGGTGGGCGCCCTCGTGCACCGGCCGCAGAGCTACAACGTCCGCCCGTGGGAGCTGAACAAGACCGAGTCGGTCGACGTGATGGACGCGGTCGGCTCGTCGATCCGCATCGACACACGCGGCCGCGAGGTCATGCAGATCGAGCCGCGGATCAGCGAGGAGATCAACGAGGAGTGGATCTCCGACAAGACCCGCTACCACATCGATGGGCTGCGGATGCAGCGCCTCGACCGGCCGTACCTGCGCGAGAACGGCCGGCTGCGGCCCGCCTCCTGGGGTGAGGCGTTCCAGGCCATCGCCGCCAAGGTGAAGAGCGCGGATCCGAAGCGCGTCGGCGCGATCGTCGGCGATCTCGCGGGTGTCGAGGAGATCTTCGCGCTCCGCGAGCTGATCAAGAGCCTCGGCTCGCCGAACCTCGATTGCCGCCAGACCGATGCCGGCCTCGACCCGGCGCTCGGCCGCGCGTCCTACATCTTCAACCCGACCATTCCGGGAATCGAGGCGGCGGACGCGATCCTGATCGTCGGCGCCAACCCGCGCACCGAGGCCTCGCTGCTGAACGTGCGCATCCGCAAGCGCTGGCGCATGGCGCCGCTGGCGGTGGGCGTGATCGGCGAGCCGGTCGATCTGACCTATCCGAGCCATTACATCGGCGCCGGCCCCGACTCGCTGGCGGCGCTCGCCCGCGGCGAGCACAGCTTCCTCGAGATCCTCAAGGAGGCGAAGGCGCCGCTCGTCATCGTCGGCGCCAATGCGGCACCGGGCATCCTGGCCGCTGCCGCCTCCCTCGCGAAGGAGGTCGGCGCGGTCTCGGCCGAGGGCAACGGCTTCGGCGTGCTGCACACCGCGGCGGCCCGGGTCGGCGCGCTCGATCTCGGCTTCGTGCCGGGGGAGGGCGGCCTGACCTTCGCGCAGATGCTGGAGCCGGGCGCGCTCGATGTCCTGTTCAACCTCGGCGCCGACGAGCGCGACGTCGCCCCGGGCGCCTTCGTGGTCTACCAGGGCAGCCACGGCGACCGCGGCGCCTCCCGCGCCGACGTGATCCTGCCGGGCGCCGCCTACAGCGAGAAGTCGGCGACCTGGGTGAACACCGAGGGGCGCGTCCAGATGGGCAACCGCGCCGCCTTCCCGCCTGGCGACGCCCGCGAGGACTGGGCGATCCTGCGCGCCCTGTCGGACGTGCTGGGCCAGCGCCTGCCCTTCGATTCGCTGACCGCGCTCCGGCGGGCGCTCTACGCCGCCCACCCGCATCTGGCGGCGATCGGCGCGGTCGAGCCGGGCAACGTGACCGAGGCGGTCGACCGGCTCGCCGGTCTCGGCGGCTCGGCGACCGGGTCGGCCTTCGCGTCGCCCGTGACCGACTTCTACCTCACCAACCCGATCGCCCGCGCCTCGCGCATCCTCGCGGAGTGCTCGCGCCTCGCACGGGAGCGCGCCGCCGAGGCGCGGCCCCTCGCGGCGGCCGAGTAGGAGCTCAAGACCGATGACGCCGCTCGAAATCCTCGGGACCGTGCTCCTGATCGTGCTGAAGAGCTTCGTGCTGCTCTCGGCACTGCTCGTCTTCATCGCCTACGCGCTGCTCGCCGACCGCAAGATCTGGGCGGCGGTGCAGCTCCGCCGCGGCCCCAACGTGGTCGGGCCGTTCGGCCTGTTCCAGTCCTTCGCCGACCTGATCAAGTTCGTGATCAAGGAGCCGGTGATCCCGGCGGGCGCCAACAAGGCGATCTACCTGCTGGCCCCGCTCGTCTTCGCGATGCTCGCCCTGTCGAGCTGGGCGGTGATCCCGCTCGCGGACGGCTGGGCGATCGCCGACATCAACGTCGGCATCACCTACATCTTCGCGATCTCGTCGCTGGGCGTGTACGGCGTCATCATGGGCGGCTGGGCGTCGAACTCGAAATACGCCTTCCTCGGCGCGCTCCGCTCGGCGGCCCAGATGATCTCCTACGAGGTCTCACTCGGCTTCGTGATCATCTGCGTGCTGCTCTGCGCCGGCTCGCTCAACCTCTCGCGGATCGTGATGGCGCAGGACACCAGCCTCGGCCTGTTCGGCTGGTACTGGCTGTGGCTGTTCCCGATGTTCGTGGTGTTCTTCGTCTCGGCGCTCGCCGAGACCAACCGCCCGCCCTTCGACCTGCCGGAGGCCGAGTCGGAGCTCGTGGCCGGCTACATGGTCGAGTACTCCTCGACGCCGTACCTGCTGTTCATGCTCGGCGAGTACGTCGCCATCATGAGCATGTGCGCGCTGGGGACCATCCTGTTCCTGGGCGGCTGGCTGTCCCCGATCCCGTTCGCGCCCTTTACCTGGGTGCCGGGCGTGATCTGGTTCACCCTGAAGGCGAGCTTCCTGTTCTTCCTGTTCGCGATGGTGAAGTCCATCGTGCCCCGCTACCGCTACGATCAGCTCATGCGCCTCGGCTGGAAGGTCTTCCTGCCGATCTCCCTGATCTCGGTCGTCGTCGTCGCCTTCGTGCTCAAGCTGACCGGCCTCGCGCCGGGCGCCTGAGCCCCCCTTCGCATCGGAGATCCGGGCATGAAGCTCGATCAGGTCGCCAAGAGCCTTCTCCTGAAGGAGTTCGTGTCCGGGATGATCCTCGGCATGCGCTACTTCTTCAAGCCGAAAGCCACGATCAACTACCCGTTCGAGATGGGCCATCGCGGTCCGCGCTTCCGGGGCGAGCACGCGCTGCGCCGCTACCCGAACGGCGAGGAGCGGTGCATCGCCTGCAAGCTCTGCGAGGCGATCTGCCCGGCGCAGGCGATCACCATCGAGGCGGGCCCCCGCCGGAACGACGGCACCCGCCGCACGACGCGCTACGACATCGACATGGTGAAGTGCATCTACTGCGGCATGTGCCAGGAGGCCTGCCCGGTGGACGCCATCGTGGAGGGGCCGAACTTCGAGTTCTCGGTGGAGACCCGGGAGGAGCTTCTCTACGACAAGCAGAAGCTCCTGCTGAACGGTGACCGCTGGGAGCGCGAGATCGCCCGCAACATCGCGATGGACGCGCCGTACCGCTGAGGCATCGTCCCGGGCGCCGGTCGACGGCGCCCGGAAGAAGATGCCGCGAAGACACGGCTCTCGAGCACCGCACCGGTTCCCGGTTCCGGTGCGATGCTCTAGAGCCATGCCGGGGGCGCTGTTGTGCCCCCGTCGACCGGGTTCTATAGACGGGCCGCCCGCCGCGGACCGTCTCCACGCACGGCAGAAGGGGCCGCTCCGGCGGCCGATCCCGATCAGCGCATGACCGCAGCAGCCGCCTTCTTCTATCTGTTCGCGAGCATCACGGTCGCGTCGGGCTTCATGGTGATCGCCTCGCGCAATCCCGTCGCCTCGGTGCTGTTCCTGATCCTCGCCTTCGTGAACGCCGCCGGGCTGTTCGTCCTGATGGGCGCCGAGTTCCTCGCGATGATCCTCGTGGTCGTCTACGTGGGCGCAGTCGCGGTGCTGTTCCTGTTCGTGGTGATGATGCTCGACGTCGACTTCGCCGAGCTGCGCCAGGGCTTCCAGCAGTATCTCCCGATCGGCGCCCTGATCGGCGCGGTCTTCCTGGTCGAGATCCTGCTGGTCGTCGGCTCGTGGAGCATCGATCCGGGCCTCGTCCAGGCCCCGCTCGGCAACGTCGCCTCGGCCGAGAACCTGACCAACGCCCAGGCGCTCGGCCGCGTGATCTACACGGACTACGCCTACTTCTTCCAGCTCGCCGGCCTGATCCTGCTGGTCGCCATGATCGGCGCCATCGTGCTGACGCTGCGCGACCGGCCGGGCGTCAAGCGCCAGAACATCGCGGTCCAGAACGCCCGCACCCAGGCCATGGCGGTCGAGACGCGCAAGGTCCCGTCGCGCCAGGGTGTCGAGGTCTGATGCGCGCGCTGATGAGAGCCGGAGGAATCGAACGATGATCGGCCTGAGCCACTACCTCACCGTCGCGGCGATCCTGTTCACGCTCGGCGTGCTCGGCATCTTCATCAACCGCAAGAACATCATCGTCATCCTGATGTCGGTCGAGCTGATCCTGCTCTCGGTCAACATCAACCTCGTCGCCTTCTCGACGCAGCTGAACGACATCACCGGACAGGTCTTCGCCCTGTTCGTGCTGACCGTCGCGGCCGCCGAATCGGCGATCGGCCTCGCGATCCTGGTGGTGTTCTTCCGGAACCGCGGCTCGATCGCGGTGGAAGACGTCAGCATGATGAAGGGCTAGGGCCTTCCCCTTCGCGCGCCCCGAGTGACATCCGGACGCCGCCGCTTCGCGGCCGGCCCGGAGGACGGACTGCAAGAGAGCGATGTATCACGCGATCGTCTTCTTCCCGCTCATCGGCTTCCTGATCGCCGGCCTGTTCGGCCGGTACATCGGGGCGCGCGCCTGTGAGTACATCACCACGTCCTTCCTCGCCTTCACGGCGCTGATCGCCTGGGGCGTGTTCATCGACGGCGGGCCGGCCGAGCGCGTGCAGGTGGCGTCCTGGTTCGCGGCCGGCGACCTCCAGGTCGACTGGGCCTTCAAGGTCGACACCCTGACCCGGGTGATGCTGGTGGTCGTGACGACCGTCTCGACCCTCGTGCACCTCTACTCCGTCGGCTACATGGAGGAGGATCCGCACCGGCCGCGCTTCTTCGCGTACCTGTCGCTGTTCACCTTCGCCATGCTGATGCTGGTGACGGCCGACAACCTCGTCCAGATGTTCTTCGGCTGGGAGGGCGTGGGCCTCGCCTCGTACCTGCTGATCGGCTTCTGGTACGAGAAGCCCTCGGCCAACGCCGCCGCCATGAAGGCGTTCATCGTCAACCGCGTCGGCGATTTCGGCTTCTCCCTCGGCATCTTCCTGGTCTTCGTGCTGACCGGCTCGGTGGCGTTCGACGCGATCTTCGGCAAGGTCGACGCGATCAAGACGCTCACCTTCCACTTCCTGGGCTACGACTGGAACGCCCTGACGCTCGCCTGCCTGCTGCTGTTCATGGGCGCCATGGGCAAGTCGGCGCAGTTCCTGCTGCACACGTGGCTGCCGGACGCCATGGAGGGCCCGACCCCGGTCTCCGCGCTGATCCACGCCGCCACCATGGTCACCGCCGGCGTGTTCATGGTCGCCCGCCTGTCGCCGCTCTTCGAGGAGGCGCCGAACGCGCTCATCGTCGTCACGGTGATCGGCGGCATCACGTCCCTGTTCGCGGCCACGATCGGCCTCGTGCAGAACGACATCAAGCGGGTCATCGCCTACTCGACCTGCTCGCAGCTCGGCTACATGTTCGTGGCGCTCGGCGTCGGCGCCTACGCGGCCGGCGTGTTCCACCTGTTCACCCACGCCTTCTTCAAGGCGCTGCTGTTCCTCGGGGCCGGCTCGGTCATCCACGCGATGCACCACGAGCAGGACATGCGGAACATGGGCGGCCTGCGCCGCTACATCCCCTACACCAGCGCCATGATGGCGATCGGCTCCCTGGCGCTGATCGGCTTCCCCTACACGGCCGGCTACTACTCGAAGGACGCGATCATCGAGGCGGCCTACGCCTCGACCCGCCCGGGGCACACGCTCGCCTTCCTGTGCACCGTGGTGGCGGCGTTCTTCACCTCGTTCTACTCCTGGCGCCTGTTCTTCATGACCTTCGAGGGCCCGGCCCGCTGGGGCGCGCACGCCGCCCACGATCAGCACCACGCGCCCGCGGTCGCCCACGCGAGCATGGCCCACGCGACCATGGCCCACGAGGCCGACGGCGCGCCCGGCCACACCGAGGGCGTCGCCCACGACGACAAGGGCCACGACATCGAGCCGGCCCACAAGAGCGACCTCGTCGCCGACGACCACCACGGGCACGGCCACCACGGCGACCACACGCCCCACGAGAGCCCGCTGGTGATGACGATCCCGCTGGCGATCCTCGCCTTCGGCGCGCTGTTCGCCGGGATCATCTTCCACAACCGCTTCATCGGCGAGGGGATGGACGCGTTCTGGGGCCACGCCCTGGCGCACGGGCCGAACAACCACATCATGCACGAGATCCACGAAGTCCCGGCGCTGGTCTCGTACGCGCCGCTGATCATGCTGATCCTCGGGTTCGTCGTCGCCTACTGGATGTACATCCGCCGGCCGGAGCTGCCGGGCGCGCTCGCCGCGCAGCAGCCGTCGCTGTACCGGTTCCTGCTCAACAAGTGGTACTTCGACGAGATCTACGACCGGATCTTCGTCCGCCCGGCCAAGGATTTCGGCCTGTTCCTGTGGAAGCAGGGCGACGGCCGGATCATCGACGGCATCGGGCCGAACGGGATCGCGGCGCGCGTCGTGGACGTGACCCGCGGGGTCGTCCGCCTCCAGACCGGCTACCTCTACCACTACGCCTTCGTCATGCTCATCGGCGTCGCCGGCCTGATCAGCTGGTACCTGATGTCCGGCCTGCCCAAGGGTGCACACTGACATGCTCGGCCTCGGCATCCTCTCCGGCCTGCTGATCGTGCCGCTCTGCGGCGCGGCCTTCATCCTGACGCTGAGCGGCGACGAGGAGTCGGTCGCGCGCAACAGCCGCTGGGCCGCGCTCGCCACGACGATCGTCACGTTCCTGCTCTCCCTGGTGGCCTGGAGCCGCTACGACACCGCCTCGTCGAGCTTCCAGCTGGTCGAGAGCCACGCCTGGCTCACCGAGACGATCCGGTTCAAGCTCGGCGTCGACGGCTTCTCCATGCCGCTGATCCTGCTGACCACGTTCCTGATGCCGTTCTGCATCGGCGCCTCGTGGCACTCGATCCACTTCCGCGTGAAGGAGTACTTCGTCGCCTTCCTCGTCCTCGAGACGACGATGATCGGCGTGTTCGCCTCCCTCGACCTGCTGCTGTTCTACCTGTTCTTCGAGGCCGGCCTGATCCCGATGTTCCTGATCATCGGCATCTGGGGCGGCGCGCGCCGGGTCTACGCCAGCTTCAAGTTCTTCCTGTACACCCTGCTCGGCTCGGTGCTGATGCTGCTCGCCGTGATGGCGATGTACTGGCAGGCCGGCACCACCGACATCCCGACCCTGCTGCAGTACCGCTTCCCGGTGCAGATGCAGACCTGGCTGTGGCTCGCCTTCTTCGCCTCCTTCGCGGTGAAGATGCCGATGTGGCCGGTCCACACCTGGCTGCCCGACGCCCACGTGGAGGCCCCCACCGCCGGCTCGGTGATCCTGGCGGGCATCCTCCTGAAGATGGGCGGCTACGGCTTCATCCGGATCTCGCTGCCGATGCTGCCGGTGGCGAGCCACGACTTCGCGCCCCTCGTCTTTGCGCTGTCGGTGATCGCGATCATCTTCACGTCGCTCACCGCGATGATGCAGACCGACATCAAGAAGCTGATCGCCTACTCGTCGGTGGCCCATATGGGCTTCGTGACGCTGGGCCTGTTCACCCTGAACGAGCAGGGCATCCAGGGCGCGCTGTTCCTGATGATCTCCCACGGCATCGTGTCGGGCGCGCTCTTCCTCTGCGTCGGCGTCGTCTACGACCGGATGCACACCCGCGAGATCTCGGCCTACGGCGGCCTCGTGAAGCGGATGCCGCTCTACGCGGTGGCCATGATGGTGTTCACCATGGCCAATGTCGGCCTGCCGGGCACCTCGGGCTTCGTCGGCGAGTTCCTGTCGATGCTCGGCGCCTTCAAGGCGAACCCGAACGTGGCGTTCTTCTCGACCTTCGGCATCATCCTGTCGGCGGGCTACGCCCTGTGGCTCTACGCCCGGGTGGTCTACGGGAAGCTGGAGAAGCCGAACCTCCAGGGCATCCTGGATCTCGACACCCGCGAGAAGATCATCCTGGCGCCGCTGGTCGTGCTGACGATCTACTACGGGGTGCACCCGGCCCCCGTGCTCGACGTGTTCGCGCCCTCGACCGACGCGCTGATGGCGAGCATCAAGACCGCGCTCTCGAACACCCAGACGGCCGCCGCGGCGCTGCCGATCCCGCGCTGAGGCGGACACCATGACAACCGTCCACTCCGTCCTGCCCTCGCTGGCGCCGCTCATGCCCGAGCTGATCCTCGGCATCGGCGTCATGGTCCTGATCCTCTACGGCGCGTGGCGCTGCGACCGCTCCGCCGAGACCGTGAGCATCGGCGCCCTGGTCCTGCTCCTCGTCGCCCTGTCGGTGGTCATCTCCCAGCCGATCCACGGCCGGGTCACGACCCTGTCGGGCGCGTTCGTGTCCGATTCCTTCGCCAAGGTGATGAAGTCGCTGGTGCTGCTCGGCTCCTCGGCGACGATCCTGCTGGCGCACGACTTCTTCAAGCGCGAGCGCATCGACCGGTTCGAGTTCCCGGTGCTGATCGTGCTCTGCACCATCGGCATGATGGTCATGGTCTCGGCCAACGACCTGATCGCGCTCTACCTGGGCCTCGAGCTGCAGTCGCTCGCCGCCTACGTGATCGCGGCCTTCCACCGCGACGACGTCAAGTCCACCGAGGCCGGCCTCAAGTACTTCGTGCTGGGCGCGCTCTCCTCCGGCATGCTGCTCTACGGCGCCTCGCTGGTCTACGGCTTCACCGGCACGGTCTCGTTCCCCGGCATCGTCTCGGCGCTCAACGAGAATGCCGGCTTCGGCATCGTGCTGGGCATCGTGTTCCTGGCGGCCGGCGTGTGCTTCAAGCTGGCGGCCGTGCCGTTCCACATGTGGACGCCCGACGTCTACGAGGGCTCGCCGACCCCGGTAACGGCCTTCTTCGCCTCGGCGCCCAAGATGGCCGCCGTGGCGATGACCGTGCGGGTCTTCATCGGCGCGATGCCGGACGTGACGGCGATCTGGCAGCAGATCTTCATCTTCGTCTCGATCGCGTCCATGGCGCTCGGCTCATTCGCGGCGATCGGCCAGACGTCGATCAAGCGTCTGATGGCCTACTCGTCGATCGCCAATATCGGCTACGCGCTGATCGGCCTGGCCTCCGGCTCGGAGGAGGGGATCAGCGGGCTCGTCACCTACATGATCATCTACCTCGCGATGACGCTCGGCACCTTCGCGATCATCCTGTCGCTGCGGCGCCGGGACGTGATGTTCGAGAAGATCGAGGACCTGTCGGGCCTGTCGCGGACCCATCCGTGGCTCGCCTTCTGCCTCGCCGCGATGATGTTCTCGCTGGCCGGCATCCCGCCGCTCGCCGGGTTCTTCGCGAAGTTCTACGTCTTCGCCGCCGCCATCAAGGCGGGCCTCGTGACGCTGGCGGTGATCGGCGTGGTGACCAGCGTGGTCGGCGCCTACTACTACCTGCGCGTCGTGCGCATCATGTACTTCGACGAGCCGAAGGAGCCGTACGAGGCGATGGCCCCGGGGCTGCGCGTCGTGCTCGCCCTGTCGAGCGTCGTCGTGGTGCTGTTCTTCCTGCTGCCCGGGCCGCTGGTCGGCGCCGCCGGCCGGGCCGCGAAGTCGTTGTTCTAGGAACGTCTTGAGCTATCGACTCGGGCCCTCGGCGCGCGCCGAGGGCCACCGCCTGCACGTCCACGACACCCTCGGCTCCACCAACACGGAGGCCATGGCGCGCGCGCGCGCGGGCGAGACCGGACCGCTCTGGGTGGTGACCCACCGCCAGGAGGCGGGCCGCGGCCGGCGGGGCAACAGCTGGGCCTCGCTCCCCGGGAACCTCGCGGCCAGCGTGCTCTGGCCGGTCGCCGGGGTCGCGCCCGACCACCTCGCCGAGCTCGGCTTCGTGGCCGGCCTCGCCCTGGTCGAGGCGCTGGAGGCGGCCTGCGGCACCCTGCCGGATACCGGATCCGGCGCCGGCGCCCGATCTCTCCGGCTCAAATGGCCGAACGACGTGCTGCTCGGCGGGGCGAAGCTCGCCGGCCTGCTGCTGGAGGCGGAGACGCTGCCGGGCGGCCGGCGCGCCGCCGTCATCGGCTTCGGCGTGAACGTCGCGGCCGCGCCGGAGGGCCTCGGGGCCGCGAGCTTGGCGGCGGCGGGTTACGCGGCCGGTGCCGAGGCGCTACTGGAACATCTCTCGGACCGGGTGGCCGCGCGGGCGCGCGCCTGGGACCGGGGACGGAATTTTGCTGACCTGCGCGCGGCCTGGCTCGCGCGGGCCGCGGGTCTCGGATCGGAGATCGCGGTGCACAGCGGCGGGCACACCCTGCGGGGCGTGTTCGAGACGATCGACGAGGGGGGGCGGCTCGTGATCCTCGCCCCCGACGGGAACCGGCATACCGTGACGGCGGGCGAGGTGCATTTCGGATCGGCCGCGACGGCGGCCTGAGTTTGGACGACGACAGATGGTTAAGGGACAGGAGGAGCTGGTCTTCCTGCCGCTCGGCGGCGTGGGCGAGATCGGGATGAACGCGGCGCTCTACGGGTTCGGCCCGGAGAAGGGCCGGAAGTGGATCATGGTCGATTGCGGCATGGGCTTCGCCGGTGAGGAGCAGATGCCGGGCGTCGACCTGATGTTCCCCGACCTCTCCTTCATCGAGGAGCGGCGCAAGGACCTGCTGGGGATCTTCATCACCCACGCGCACGAGGACCATATCGGGGCGATCTCGGAGCTGTGGCCCCGGCTCAAGGCACCGGTCTACGCGACGCGCTTCGCCAAGAACCTGCTGGAGACCCGGCGCCTGTCCGAGCCCGGCGCCCCGAAGGTCGAGCTGCGGGAGGTGAAGCCCGGCCGGCGCGTGACCGTCGGGCCGTTCGAGCTGGAGTACGTGCCGGTCTCGCACTCCATCCCGGAATCCAACGCCATCGCGATCCGCACCGCGGCGGGCCTCGTCCTGCACACCGGCGACTGGAAGATCGACCCGACCCCGGTGGCCGGCTCGGTGACGTCCCCGGAGGCGTTCACGGCGCTCGGGGACGAGGGCGTCCTCGCCATCGTCTGCGACTCGACCAACGTCGTGCGCGAGGGCTTCTCGCCGAGCGAGAAGACCGTCGCCGAGACCCTGAAGACGCTGATCGCGGACGCGCCGCACCGGGTCGCGGTGACGACCTTCGCGTCGAACGTGGCGCGCATCCGCGCGGTCGCCGAGGCCGCCGCCGCCTGCGGGCGCGAAGTCATCGCGGTCGGCCGCGCCATGGACCGGGTGATCGACGTCGCCCGCGAGTGCGGCTACCTCGACGGCCTGCCCGAGTTCCGCCGCTCGGATTCGTGGAAGAGCCTGCCGCGGGAGCGCGTCGTCGCCCTGCTCACCGGTTCCCAGGGCGAGCCGCGGGCGGCCCTCGCCCGCGTCTCCCGCCGCGACCACCCGGATATCAGCCTCACCGCCGGTGACCAGGTGATCTTCTCCTCGCGCGCCATCCCGGGCAACGAGCGCGATGTCGGGTCGATCATCAACGACCTGATCGAGCAGGGCGTCGAGGTGATCACCGACCGCACCGACCTCGTCCACGTCTCCGGTCACCCGCGCCGGGACGAGATGGTCGAGATGTACCGGTGGACCCGCCCCGGCACCGCCATCCCGGTCCACGGCGAGGCCCTGCACCTCGACGAGCACGCCCGCTTCGCGCGGGCGCAGGGCGTGCAGAACGTGGTCAAGGCCCGCAACGGCAGCCTGATCCGCCTGAGCCCGGGCAAGCCCGAGGTGATCGACCACGTGAAGGCCGGCCGCCTGTTCAAGGACGGGGACGTCCTGATCGACGAGAAGGACCGGGCGATCCCGGAGCGACGCAAGCTGATGCAGGCCGGCTTGGTCTCGGTGGCGATCGCCATCGACGAGGACGGCGTCGTGCTCGGCGAGCCGGCCGTGGACATCATCGGCCTGCCGAACCGCGGCCGGTCCGGCGAGCCGCTGATCGAGACCGTGGTGGACGCGGTCTCCCGCACCCTCTCGGGGATGTCGCGGGGCAAGCTCAAGGACTCGGAGAGCGTCGAGAAGACGGTCGACCGGGCCGTGCGCACCGCGGTCAACGAGGTGTGGGGCAAGAAGCCGGCCTGCCACGTGCAGGTGGTGGAGGTCTGATGTTGGCGGCCGATAGCGGTTGGCTGTAATCTAGACCGAGCCGATGCAGCCGGTCGTCCGACCGGCTGCCGGACACGGCCCAGGCTCCGTCTCCGTGCGGGAGAGGGACAGGGTGAGGGGACAAGGTTCTGCCGGAGAGGGCGTGTCCCTCACCTCAACCCTCTCCCGCACGGGAGAGGGGGCCGGTCGCGTCCCGGCGCACGGGCGGAGCCTTCCCCGCGAACGAACGAAGCTCCCGGACAGGGGGCCAGCACGCCGGGGAGGAAACACCATGATCGGCCGTCTCAACCACGTGGCCATCGCCGTGCAGGATCTCGACGCCGCCTGCGCGGTCTACCGCGACACGCTGGGCGCGACGATCACCGCGCCCCTGCCGCAGCCCGAGCACGGCGTCACCGTCGTGTTCGTCGAGCTGCCGAACAGCAAGATCGAGCTGATGTCCCCCCTGGGCGAGGGCTCGCCGATCGAGGCCTTCGTGGCCCGGAACCCGGGCGGCGGCATCCACCACGTCTGCTACGAGGTCGACGACATCCTGGCCGCCCGCGATCAGCTCAAAGCGCAGGGCGCCCGGGTGCTCGGCACCGGCGAGCCGCGGATCGGCGCGCACGGCAAGCCGGTCCTGTTCCTGCACCCCAAGGACTTCCTGGGCACACTGGTCGAGCTGGAGCAGGTGTGAGCCGGATGATGAACGCGCTGGCCCGCTCGACGCCGGTGACCCTGGCGGCGATCACCGTCCTGATCGCCGCCTTCGTGGCGGCGGCGGTGGGCCTGTTCAAGCTGACGGTGGGCGGGGCGATCGCCCTCTACTTCGTGGTCTGGTGGACGCTGCTCTTCGCCGTCCTGCCCCTGCGCAACCAGCCGGAGACGCGGCCCAGCCACGTGGTGCCGGGCCAGGATCCCGGCGCGCCGGCGGCGCCGCGGCTGCGCGAGAAGGCGATCTGGACGACGCTGGTCGCGGGCGCCGCCTTCCTGATCGCCCTGGCGGTGTTCCCGCTGACCGGGCTGTAGCACGGGTCGGAACGGCGGTCCGGGACGGGCCGCCGCGGCGGGTTACGGCTCGGGAAACCAGATGGCGCGGGCCCTTCGGGCGGTCCGGCACGGCCGCGCCGACCGGACCCAAGAATAAAAAAAGCAAGGCCCGAGGCCTTGCTTTCAAGCTTCAGTGGCTCGACCTTGAAAGATCCCTCGCATTGGCTGCGGGGCGGTCGCTTTTCCTCCCGAGACTCGGACCTTGCGCCGCCTCTTCCGGGCGTCGCAAACATCGCCGGACGCTTATAGGAACAACAATTCGTGTTGTCACCGGGTCTGCGAGAAAAATCTGCGCTTTCTTGCCGGCAAATGGGCAGACCGCTGCCCGCCTAGGCAGCGGCCCCACCGCGGCCGGGCCGCCGCCTCCGGTTCGCCGCGATTACGCCCCGCCGTGGTCGCGCAGTGCTTGTAATTTGCGTCTCCGGCGTGTTGTGTGCCGGCGCGCCGCGGCTCCTCCCGGCCGATCCTCTTCCAAGACTCTGACGACATGCGTCTCTCCCGCTACTTCATGCCGACCTTGCGCGAGACGCCCAAGGAAGCCGAGATCGTCTCGCATCGGCTGATGCTGCGCGCCGGCCTGGTCCGCCAGGAAGCCGCCGGCATCTACGCCTGGCTGCCGCTGGGCCTGCGGGTGCTGGAGCGCGTCTGCGCGGTGATCCGACGGGAGCAGGACCGGTCCGGCGCCGTCGAGATCCTGATGCCGACGGTGCAGTCCGCCGAGCTGTGGCGGGAATCCGGCCGCTACGATGCCTACGGCAAAGAGATGCTGCGCCTGAAGGATCGTCACGACCGCGAGATGCTCTACGGCCCCACCGCCGAGGAGATGGTCACCGAGATCTTCCGGGCGAGCGTGCGCTCCTACAAGGACCTGCCCAAGAACCTCTACCAGATCTCGTGGAAGTTCCGCGACGAGGTGCGGCCGCGCTTCGGCACGATGCGCTCCCGCGAGTTCCTGATGAAGGACGCCTACTCGTTCGACTTCGACCAGGCCGGGGCGCGCCACGCCTACAACCGGATGTTCGTGGCGTACCTGCGCACCTTCGCGGGCCTCGGCCTGAAGGCGATCCCGATGCGGGCCGATACCGGCCCGATCGGCGGCGACCTGTCCCACGAGTTCATCATTCTGGCCAAGACGGGCGAGAGCGAGGTCTTCTGCGACAAGACCTATCTCGACTTCGACATCCCGCCGGCGACCGTCGATTTCGACGACGTCGCCGCCCTCCAGGGCATCGTCGATGCCTGGACCTCGCACTACGCGGCCACCGAGGAGATGCACGAGCCGGCGGCCTTCGCGGAGGTCCCGGAGGACAACCGCATGGCGGCCCGCGGCATCGAGGTCGGGCACATCTTCTATTTCGGCACCAAGTATTCCGAGCCGATGGGCGCCAAGGTCGCCGGTCCGGACGGGATCGAGCGGCCGGTCCACATGGGCTCCTACGGCATCGGGCCGAGCCGCCTGGTCGCCGCCATCGTCGAGGCCAGCCACGACGAGGCCGGGATCATCTGGCCGGACTCGGTGGCACCGTTCGACGTCGCGCTGATCAACCTCAAGGTCGGGGACGCGGCAACGGACGCCGCCTGCGCGCAGATCCAGTCCGACCTCGAGACCGCCGGCCTGTCGGTGCTCTACGACGACCGCGACGAGCGCCCCGGCGCGAAATTCGCCACCGCCGACCTGATCGGCCTGCCCTGGCAGGTGATCGTCGGGCCCAAGGGCCTGGCGGAGGGCAAGGTCGAGCTGAAGCGGCGTGCCGGTGGCGAGCGCGAGAGCCTCGCGACCGTCGATCTGCTGACACGCATCCGGCGCGTCTGAGGCGTGCCGATGGCGGCCTCAGCGGCGCTGGACCGGGTCCGGACCTTCGCGACCTCGTTCACGGCCTCGTTCCGCCAGGGCACCGCGCCCTTCGCGCCGTTCGAGTGGATCCTCGCCGGCCGCTACCTGCGCGCCCGGCGCCGGGGCGGCGGCGTCTCGGTGGTGGCGTTCTTCTCGGTGCTCGGCATCGCGCTCGGCGTCGCCACGCTGATCATCGTCCTGTCGGTGATGAACGGCTTCCGGGCGGAGCTGCTGTCGAAGATCGTCGGCATCAACGGCCACCTGTTCGCCACGCCCATCGACCGGCCGCTCAACGACTGGACCGACCTGTCGGAGCGCCTGTCGAAGGTGGCGGGCGTGCGCGCCGCGGTGCCGCTGGTCGAGGGCCAGGCCTTCGCCTCGTCGCAGTACGGCGGATCCGGCGTCATCATCCGCGGCGTGCGGGCAGCCGACCTCGACGCGCTGGCGGCCGTCTCCTCGTCGATCCGCGGCGGCACCCTGGAGGGCTTCGACGACGGCACCGGGGTGCTGATCGGGCGGCGGCTCGCCGACACGCTGGGCCTGCAGGCCGGCGACACGATCACGCTGGTCACGCCCAAGGGCTCGTCCACGCCCTTCGGGACGGCGCCGCGCACCAAGAGCTACACCGTCAAGGCGGTCTTCGAGGTCGGCATGACCGAGTTCGACCAGACCTTCGTGTTCATGCCGCTCGCCGAGGCCCAGGCCTTCTTCAACAAGGACGGCGACGTGAGCATGATCGAGATCTACGTCGACGATCCCGACCACGTCGGCGACATGCGCGAGCCCCTGGAGATGGCGGCCGAGCGCCCGATCCTGCTCACCGACTGGCGCCAGCGCAACCGGACCTTCTTCGGGGCCCTGGAGGTCGAGCGGAACGTCATGTTCCTGATCCTCAGCCTGATCGTGGTCGTGGCGACGCTCAACATCGTCTCCGGCCTGATCCTGCTGGTGCGCGACAAGTCGAGCGACATCGCGATCCTGCGCACCATGGGGGCGACGCCGGGCACGATCATGCGGGTGTTCCTGATCAACGGCGCGCTGATTGGCGTCGTCGGGACGCTCAGCGGGCTGGGGCTCGGCGTCCTGATCACCCTCAACATCAAGCCGATCCAGCACGTGCTGTTTCCGGGCGCCTGGGACCCGACGGTGCGCTTCCTCGCCGAGATCCCGGCCCAGATGAA
This sequence comes from Methylobacterium sp. C33D, assembly GCF_053345825.1. Lineage (NCBI taxonomy): Bacteria > Pseudomonadati > Pseudomonadota > Alphaproteobacteria > Hyphomicrobiales > Methylobacteriaceae > Methylobacterium > Methylobacterium sp. C33D. Next base: position 70,017 of record NZ_JBKFAV010000020.1, on the reverse strand, counting down.
CCCGAAGGAGATCACCGCCGTGGTGATCACCTCCCTGCTGCTGTCGCTCGCGGCGACGCTGTATCCCTCCTGGCGCGCCGCCCGGCTCGATCCGGTGCAGGCCCTCCGCTACGGCTGACGGTCCGCATCCGATGAGCGATTCGAGCCAGACAGCCGGCGACCCGCCGGTTCCGGCCCTGTTCTTCTCCCGCGTCGAGCGGCGCTACGCCCAGGCCGAGGGTGCCCTGGAGATCCTGCGCGGGGCCGACCTCGCGATCTGGCCGGGCGAGCTGGTGGCGCTGGTCGCGCCGTCGGGCGCCGGGAAGTCGACGCTGCTGCATCTCGCCGGCCTGCTCGAGCGGCCCGACGGGGGCGAGATCTACATCGGCGGCCACCCGACCGCCGCGATGGCGGATGCCGAGCGCACCCGCCTGCGGCGCGAGGAGATGGGCTTCGTCTACCAGTTCCACCATCTCCTGCCCGAATTCTCCGCGCTGGAGAACGTGGTGATGCCCCAGCTCATCCGCGGCCTGAAGCGCCCGGAGGCGAAGGCCCGCGCCACGGAACTCCTGAGCTTCCTGGGCCTCAAGGAGCGGCTGCCGCACCGCCCCGCGGAGCTGTCGGGGGGCGAGCAGCAGCGCGTCGCCATCGCCCGGGCCGTGGCCAACGGCCCGCGCCTCCTCCTCGCCGACGAGCCGACCGGCAACCTCGACCCCGGGACGGCGGGCCACGTCTTCTCGGTCCTGATGGCGCTGGTCCGCGCCTCGGGGCTCGCCGCCCTGGTCGCGACCCACAACCTGGAGCTGGCCGCCCGCATGGATCGGCGGGTCACCATCCGGGACGGGCTGATCACGCAGCTCGACTGAGCCGCGCCCCGTCCGGGCCGGTGTCCCGCGCGGCGGCGCAGTGACGGCACCACCGTCGTCGCGAACAGCGCGCGGTCGTTCGGGGGGCACGGCGCGTCGCCTGGCCGTACCACCCTGGGTCGATTCCTGGTCGGACCATGACGGAGCCCCATCGGGGCAGCGCGTCCCGTGCGCGGGACGGTGCGCAGCTCGGCGGTCGTCCCTCGAACGCCGCGCACCGCCAGCCTCGATCAACCACAAGGCGCAGTGATCCGGGACCGTGGCCTGCCCGGGTCCGTGGGCTCACGCTCCCCGCAAGTGCACGCGATTTTTAATCCGTCGCGCCGCGTGCGGCGCGTCACGTCGCGAAAGACACCGGCTCCCTACCTTACCATCACGCTAGATAAAACAGAGCCGAACAACCGGCCTGTACTGCGTGATCTCTGGAGCACCACCATGAAGACCCGTATCGCCGTCGCCGTCACCGCACTTATCCTTGGCGCCGCTCCGATCTCGTCCGCTCTGGCGGCGAACGGGGCCCGCTGGACGGGCCTCGCGCCCTACGAGGTCGAGACCACGGGCTCGCTGGGTCTCGGGGTCCACGACGATCCCAACTATGTCGGCTGTCCGCTGAGCTCGGCCGCCGAGGGCAACGCCAACCAGCAGACCCGGCCGGTGAAGCAGTACGGACAGACCGCCGGCGGCTACCGCTGCTGAGCCGGCGCGAGGACGGATGAAGCTCAAGGCTCTCTCCTACGTCATGATCGGCGCCTTCGTGAGCGGCCTGCTCATGACCTTCGTCGGTTCGGCCACCGCGCTGCTCGGGCAGTGATCGGAGGGCGCCGTCTCCCTCGGGAGGCGGCGCCGCCCGCGTTGGGCCGGCGCGGTCAGAACGCGCGGGACGGGCCGGGGCCGGCCTCGGCGGCCGTCAGCCGCTCGACGTAGTCGCAGGCATCGCGGATGGCATCGGGGCCCTCCGCCATCCGCGCCCGGGCCGCCGCGCAGGCCCGCGCCACCGCCGGATCGGCGAGCAGCCGGCCGAGGACCCGCGCCGCCCGCGCCGGCCGGAACGCGCGCCGGCTCAGGGTGGCGCCGAGATCCCGGTCCTTCAGCCGCCGCCCCTCGTCGAAATGGTCGAAGGCCACCGGCACCACGAGCTGCGGGACGCCCGCGGCCAGGGCCTGCGCCACCGTGCCGACGCCGCCGTGATGGACCAGCGCCGCGCTGCGCGGCAGCAGCGCGCTCAGGGGTGCGTAGGGCAGATGGATGATTTCGGCCGGCAGCGGCCTCGGGATCTGCCCGCCCTGCGGGGCGAGCAGGACGCCGCGCCGGCCCATGCGCCGGCACAGCCGTACCGCGGTGTCGAAGAAGCCGGCGCCCTGGCGCATGGCGGAGCCGTAGGTGAACACGATCGGCGGATCGCCCGCGTCGAGGAACGCTTCCAGTTCCGGCGGCATGGCCGCCACGTCGCCGAACCGGTCGACCAGCGGGAAGCCGAGCTGCACCGCCTGGCCCGGCCAGTCGGCCTGCGGCTCCGCGTACCAGTCGGGGAACATGAGGAGCATGCCGGTCGGGCTGTTCCACCAGTGCCGCAACCGGTAGACCGGATCGAGGCCGAGACGCGCCCGCAAGGCGTTCAGCGGCGGGAGGGTGAACGGGCCGACCGCCACCTTGTCGACGCCGAGATTCACGTAGGCCCGCAGGGCGGCCGGCAGGACGCGCGGCAGCGGCAGGCCCGGCAGACGCGGCGGATCGTACCGGCTCTCGATCAGGAACGGCATGACGTGCAGCGTCGCGGTCGGCAGATCGTAGAGGTCCTGCGCGAGCCGCGCCCCCCAGCCCAGCGGCGAGGCGACCACCCGCAGGTCGATCCCCCGGGCGCGGGTCGCGCCGAGCCACAGGCAGGCCGGCTCGGCCACCTGCAGGGCGTAATCGAACATCGGGCGGAAGCCCTGCTGCGGGTGCCACAGGTCCGGCTGGCGGATCACCGCCTCGTAATCCGCCACCGTGCCCAGCGGCTGGAAGGCGAGGCCGGCCCGGCGGGCCATCGCCTCGAACGGGGCCGGGGCCGCCAGCGAGACGCCGTGACCGCGCTTCAGGAGCTCGTGGCCCAGCGCGATGAACGGCAGCACATCGCCATGGGTGCCGACGGCCACGAGGGCGACGTCGAACCGTTCGACCGTCCGGTGCGCGGGAATGGCGTGCTCCTTCGAACCCCCCAGCCGGTGACGAGCTCGTCTCGAAGGCGGGGGCATGCCAGCCCGCCCGATCCGCATCAAGACACTTTTTACCCTATCGAAGAAACGGGGCCGCGCTGTGGCCCGCAGACCTTCCCAAAGAACAAAACATGAACATACTGGGACCGGAACACGGGAGGCAGGTCGATGCTGAAGCGGATGGTCCTGACCGGAATGGTCGAGTTCATGGCGTTCGGGATGCTGTTCGCGGCGGTGGGCGCCTGGGCGATAGCCTTGGCACCGGTTCGTTAGCCGGATTTTTCCGAAGACGACCCGGTTCCCGCCGCGGGCGGGTTATGCACAGGCGATCGCCGCGCGGACGCCGATTGTCCACAGGTCCGGGCCGAACTGGTGCTTCCGGGGCACGACCGGTGGATATCGTCCTCCGCCCGCCCGGCACACGTCGACTTGAGGCGGGCGAGCGGGGATGCTGCCCGACCCCGGAACAAGGTCGGCCATGCCACGCCAGCTCAAGGAGGTCGGATTCGTCCACCTCCACGTCCACTCGTCCTATTCCCTCCTCGAAGGGGCGCTGAAGGTCGGCACCCTGATCAAGGCGGCGGTCGCCGACAGGCAGCCGGCCCTGGCGCTCACCGACACCAACAACCTGTTCGGCGCGCTGGAATTCTCCGAGAAGGCGGCCGGGGAGGGCGTCCAGCCGATCGCCGGCGTGCAGCTCTCGGTGGCGTTCGAGGCCGCCGACCCGCACCAGCGCCAGGCGCCGACCAGCCACGGCATCGTGCTCCTCGCCCAGGACGAGACCGGCTACGCGAACCTGCTGCGGCTGGCGAGCCGCGCCTATTTCGACACGGCGCTCGGCGAGGCGCCGCGCCTGGATGCCGGGGCCCTGGCCGGCGCCTCGGAGGGGCTGATCGCGCTCACCGGCGGGATGGCGGGGCCCCTCGACGCGGCCTTCCGAGCGGGACGGCCGGAGCTGGCCCTCAACCGCCTGAAGCGCCTGAAGGAGACGTTCGGCGAGGACCGGCTCTACGTCGAGATCCAGCGCCACGGCCAGTCCGAGGAGGGGCGGATCGAGACCGCGCTCCTCGATCTCGCCGGCCGCCACGGCCTCGGGATCGTGGCGACGAACGAGCCCTACTTCGCCAAGCCCGACGATTACGACGCCCACGACGCGCTGCTCGCCATCGCGGAGGGCCGCCTCGTCTCGGACGAGCGCCGCCGACGGCTGACGCCGAGCCACGCCTTCAAGACCCGGGCCGAGATGGCCGAGCTGTTCCGCGACCTGCCGGACGCTCTCCAGGCCACGGTCGAGATCGCCATGCGCTGCGCCGTCCGGGCGCGGACCCGCAAGCCGATCCTGCCGAATTTCGGTGCCGTGGCGGCGGGCGAGGCGCCCCCCATGGCGGAGGCCCTGGCGGAGGCGGCGGACACCAACGTGCAGGCGGTCTCGGCCGACGAGCCGACCGAGCTGCGCCGGCAGGCCGAGGCCGGGCTGGAGCTGCGCCTGAAGCAGCACGGCACGGCGCCGGGCTTCTCCGAGGAGGATTACCGCAAGCGCCTCGAATTCGAGCTCGACGTCATCGTGAAGATGAAGTTCCCGGGCTACTTCCTGATCGTCTCCGACTTCATCAAGTGGGCCAAGGACCACGACATCCCGGTCGGGCCGGGCCGCGGCTCCGGCGCGGGCTCGCTGGTGGCGTGGTCGCTGCTGATCACCGATCTCGACCCGCTCCGGTTCGGCCTGCTGTTCGAGCGCTTCCTCAACCCCGAGCGCGTCTCGATGCCGGATTTCGACATCGACTTCTGCGTCGAGGGCCGCGAGCGGGTGATCAAGTACGTGCAGCAGCGCTACGGCGAGGGGCAGGTCGGGCAGATCATCACCTTCGGTACGCTGCTCGCCCGCGGCGTGCTGCGCGACGTCGGCCGCGTGCTGGAGATGCCCTACGGGCAGGTCGACAAGCTGACCAAGCTCGTGCCGCAGAACCCGGCCAACCCGGTGACGCTCGCCCAGGCGATCGAGGGCGAGCCCAAGCTCCAGCAGGCCATGGAGGAGGAGCCGGTCGTCGGCCGCCTCATCGACATCTCCAAGAAGCTGGAGGGCCTGCACCGCCACGCCTCGACCCACGCGGCCGGCGTGGTGATCGGCGACCGGCCGCTCGAGGAGCTGGTCCCGCTCTACCGCGACCCGAAGACCGGCATGCGGGTCACCCAGTTCAACATGAAGTGGGTCGAGCAGGCCGGGCTGGTGAAGTTCGACTTCCTGGGCCTCAAGACCCTCACCATGCTGCGCTGCTGCACCGATCTGCTGAAGCAGCGCGGCATCGACATCGACCTCGCCTCGCTGCCGCTCGACGACCCGAACACCTACGGGCCGATGGGCCGGGGCGAGACGGTCGGCGTGTTCCAGGTGGAATCGGCCGGCATGCGCAAGGCGCTCTGCGAGATGCAGGCCGACCGGCTGGAGGACATCATCGCCCTGGTGGCGCTCTACCGGCCGGGCCCGATGGCCAACATCCCGGTCTACTGCGAGCGCAAGCTCGGCCGCGACGCCGGCAACGAGGCGTCTTGGTACCCGGATCCGAAGCTGGAGCCGATGCTGAAGGAGACCTTCGGCATCATCGTCTACCAGGAACAGGTGATGGAGATCGCGAAGGTGCTCGCCGGCTACTCGCTCGGCGAGGCCGACATGCTCCGGCGCGCCATGGGCAAGAAGATCCGCGCCGAGATGGACGCGCAGCGTGACCGGTTCCTGAAGGGCTGCACCGAGCGGGGGCTGACCAAGGCCAAGGCCAACGAGATCTTCGACCTCTTGGCCAAGTTCGCCGATTACGGCTTCAACAAGAGCCACGCGGCGGCCTACGCGCTGCTGACCTACCAGACCGCCTACCTGAAGGCGAACCACCCGGTCGAGTTCCTGGCCGCCGCCATGACGCTCGACATCGACAACACCGACAAGCTCGCGGAATTCCGCCAGGACGCGCAGCGCCTGAAGATCACGGTCGAGCCGCCCTCGATCAACACCTCGGGCGAGGTGTTCGAGGTGCGCGACGGCAAGATCTTCTACGCGCTCGCCGCCATCAAGGGCGTCGGCCGCGAGGCGGTGCGGGCGCTGGTCGAGGCCCGCGGCGACCGGCCGTTCAAGGACCTCGCCTGCCTCGCCCGCCGGTTGAACCCCCGGATGATCAACAAGCGCACCCTGGAGAGCCTGGTCCAGGCCGGGGCCCTCGACTGCATCGAGCCGGACCGGGCGCGCGCCTTCGCGGCGGTCGAGCCGATGATGAGGCTCGCCGCCAGCGCGGCGGAGGCGGAATCGGCCGGCGTCACCGACATGTTCGGCGGCGTGGTGGCGGACGACGTGTCCCTGCGCATCCCGCCCCACGAGATCTGGCCGATGGCCGACACGCTGAAGCGCGAGTACGCGGCGATCGGGTTCTTCATCTCGGGCCACCCGCTGGACGAGTACGGCGACCTGCTCGACAAGCTGCGGGTGCAGAGCTGGACGGATTTCTGCCGCGCGGTGCGGGCCGGGACCTCGAGCGTCGGCCGGGTGGCGGCCTCGGTGCTCGACCGGGCCGAGCGGCGGACCAAGACCGGCAACAAGATGGGCATCGTCACCCTGTCGGACCGGACCGCGCATTTCGAGGCGATCATCTTCTCCGAGGGGCTCGGCCAGTACCGCGACATCCTGGAGCCGGGCCGCCCGCTGGTGCTCCAGCTCCAGGCGAATCTGGAGGGCGAGGACGTGCGCGCCCGCATCCTCACCGCGGAGCCCCTGGACCAAGCGGTGGCGCGCCATCAGAAGGGCATGCGCATCCATCTGAGCGACCCGCGCGGCGTCGCTCCGGTGCAGCAGCGCCTGTCGATGCGCGGCGAGAGCGAGGTCTCGCTGATCCTCAAGCTCGACGGCGGCGAGCGCGAGGTGGAGATCCGGCTGCCGGGCAAGTTCCAGGCGAGCCCGGCACTGGCCGGCCAGCTCCGGACCGTGCCGGGGGTGGTGCAGGTGGAGGTGAGTTAGAACGGCGCCGCGAGGCAGCCGGTCAGGGCGCCCTTCAGCGCGGCGGCGTCGGCCTCCGCCACCGTGAACGCCGCCGTCAGGGTCGGGTCCTCGCCGCGCGGGCTCGCCTGCGTCCAGGTCAGCTTGGTGCCGGGCTGGACGAGGGCCAGGGCGACCCCGCGCAGCGGATCCTCGCCGCGGCGCGCGCCCGTCACCGTCAGGGTGAAGCCCGACTCCGGCCCGGTCGCGGCGCCCCGCACCGGCATGCGCGCGGAGCGCACGCTGCCGGCGCTGGACACCAGGAGGCCCGTGAGGGGCTTCTCGCTCTCGGCCCCTTCGAGGCCCGCGAAGTCGAAGCGCGGCGCCAGCTCGGCGAAGCGCGGCACGGTCAGGGCCGCCGACAGGCCGGTGCCGGCCGGATCGCAGGCGACGTGCAGGGTCGCCGGCCGGTGGTCCACCGCGAGGGTCGCGGTACCGGTCAGGTCCGCGCTGCCGCCGGGCCCCCGGGCGCTGCCGGCGAGCAGGGGGGTCCGGCCGGTGAGGATGTCGGACAGGCTCTCCCCGCGGCTCAGCGGCCCGGCCAGGAGTGCTGCGGCGGCGATGACGACCACCGCCAGGGCCACGCCGATCCGGAGCCGCATCCTATCCTCCCCCTGTGGACATCACGGGCGGGCGGCATAGACGATCGCGGCCGCATCGCAACCCTTCCTTCACCACGCCCGCGGGAATCCGACCGCCCGCGCGCCCGCGTGCACCGCAGCAACTCCGTAAAAACCGATCGTTCCTATGCACCGTCGCTCAAGCCTGAGCGTCGCCATGCGCACGAAGATCCTGCTCGTCCTCACCCTCCTCGTCTACGTCACCACCGGCCGTGCCCCCGGCTTCCGGGAGCCGCGCAACCCGTACGCGGAGCACGGCGGCGGGCGCCTCGTGGTCGCGACCAAGCGCGCCTGGATCTGAGCCGCGGCCCGGTCGAGGAAACCGCCATCGCGACGGGAGCGAGGCGACCCGGGGCAGCCCCACATCTCCGCGTCTGGCGCCGGTGGACCGCCGCGCTCGCGTGGGCGGCTGCTCCGACGGGATCGACAGGAGACCGTCTCACGCCGCAGGCGCGCAGGCCCTGAGCCGCGCGGCCACCAGGGCCTGGAGGTTCCAGAGGTGGCGGTCGCGGATGCCGAGGCGCTCGCAGGCCTCCACGGTCCGAAACAGGTACTCGGCGCTCGGCCCCTTGTGACCGCAGGCCGCGGCGATCTTCTCGGCGATCTCGGTATCCGAGAGGCGGCCGGCGTAGCGGTCGCTGGCCCGGTTGGCGAGGAAGGTCAGGGCCGGGACGGTCCCGGCCTCGGTGGCGACCGGCAGCCAGCGGGCGACGTAGCCGCGGCCGCGCATCTCGCGGCGCCAGACCGGCATCAGCGCCTCGCGGATCTCCATGCCGGGCAGGCGGAAGGCCACGCCCCGGCACAGGCCGCCGCGGTCCAGCGCCAGGACGAAGCCCGGCCGCTCCGGAGTGCCGCGGAAGCGGCGCTGGAGCAGGCAGAAGCGGCGGTGGAAGCCGCGCACCGTCCCGATCCGGCGTTCGGCCACCGGGAATTCCGGATTCCACATCAGCGAGCCGTAGGCGAAGACCCAGAGGTCGCTGCCCTCGCGCCCGGCGACGATCGCGTCGAGCCCGGGGCGCAGCTCCGCGTCCGAGAGAACCTCGAGGGCGCTCGGGTCGTCGGGGATCGGGACGGCGTGGGCGCGGGCGATCAGGTCGAGGCTGAGGTCGAGGGTGCGGGCGGGCGCGGCGGGCATGGGCCGTCAACGCCCAGGCCTCACGGCTTGTTGCCCAGCGCGTCGAGTTCGGGGAAGGGCCGGGTGCGATGCCCGATGCAGACCTCGTCGTCGTCGAGCACCGAGAGCCGGTCGTTCTCTGCGACCAGCGCGATCCTCGGGCGCTCGGGCTTGCCGAAGGTCCGGCCGTACATGCGACCCGAGACGCAGTAGATCACCCGGCCGCCCTCCGCGATCGGCCCGGCGATCCGGCTGCCCGCGAACCGGACCGGCAGCAGGGACGCCGCGCCGAAATCGACCTGCCTGAGCGCCAGGGCGGCGATGCGCCGGAGGAGGGCCGGGGAGGGGACGGCCTCGGCGGCGGGCTCCGGTGCCCGCGGCGCGGCCCGCGCACCGGCGGCGAGGAGGACCAGGAGGGCGGTGAGGGCGGCGCGGCGCGGCATCGGTCACCGCTACCCGGCCAAGGCTGCCCGGGGCTTGGCACCGCGCGGGGCAGCGCCGACGGCCGCGACTCCCTATATGGGGGGCACGCGCGGCGCACGCCTCTCACCCGACTCCTCTCACGAAGACGCGACGTTCGATGCAGTGGACCGACGACGCCCTGGTGCTCGGCCTGCGCCGGCACGGGGAGACCGGCGTCATCCTCGAGGCCATGACCGAGGCCCACGGGCGCCATCTCGGCCTCGTGCATGGCGGCCGCTCGCGCCGGATGCAGCCCGTGCTGCAGGCCGGGAACCGGGTCCGCCTGACGTGGCGGGCGCGCCTCGACGAGGGGCTCGGCGCCTACGCGGTCGAGCCCCTGGATTCGCAGGTCTCGCGGCTGATCGGATCGAGCCTCGCCCTCTACGGCATGAACCACATGGCGGCCCTGCTGCGGCTGCTCCCCGAGCGCGACCCGCATCCGGCGCTCTACGAGGCGGCGGGGATCCTGATCGAGCATCTCGACGATCCCGCCGTCGCGCCGCCCCTGATGGTGCGGTTCGAGCTGGCCATCCTGTCGGAGCTCGGCTTCGGCCTCGACCTCACCGCCTGCGCGGCCACCGGCGGCAACGATGGCCTGGCCTACGTGTCGCCCAAGAGCGGCCGGGCGGTCAGCGCCTCGGCCGGCGAGCCCTACAGGGACCGCCTGCTGGCGCTGCCGACCTTCCTGCACGCGGGCGGATCCCCCGGTCCCGACGGCGTTGCGCAAGGGTTTACCTTGACGGGGTACTTCCTCGACCGGCACGTCTGGGGCCCGCGCGGCCTCGGGCCGCCCGAGGAGCGGGCGCGATTCGTTGCGCTCGGCCGCGAGGCCGGGTAATGTTCGTGTTCTGTTCCAATCACGCCCGGGCCTGAGCGCCGCTCGACCCGGGACGAACAAACCCGTCATTCCGGGGCCGCGGAGCGGAGCCCGGAATCCAGACGCGCGCGCGACCCGGCAGGATCGTCGGTCTCCTCCGGGACGGCAGGCGGGTCTGGATTCCGGGCGCGCCTCCCGCGCCCCGGAATGACGGACCGCTGCATGAGGTGGCGCGGCCGTTCGGCGGCCCCGCCCTGAGACAGGAGCCGTCATGGGCCAGCCCTTCGAGCCGCCGTCCGGCGACGGGATCGAGAGCGTCGAGCTGAAATCCGCCCTGGAGGAGCGCTACCTCGCCTACGCGCTCTCCACGATCATGCACCGGGCCCTGCCGGATGCCCGCGACGGGCTGAAGCCGGTGCACCGGCGCATCCTGTACGGGATGCGGCTGCTCCGCCTCGACCCGACCACCGCGCACAAGAAGTGCGCGAAGATCGTCGGCGACGTGATGGGCGATTTCCACCCCCACGGCGACCAAGCGATCTACGACGCGCTCGTCCGGCTCAGCCAGGACTTCGCCCAGCGCTACCCGCTGGTCGACGGCCAGGGCAATTTCGGCAACATCGACGGCGACGGCCCCGCCGCCTACCGCTACACCGAGGCGCGGCTCACCGAAGTCGCACGCCTGCTCCTCGACGGCATCGACGAGGACACGGTCGATTTCCGGCCCTCCTACAACGGCGAGAAGGAGGAGCCGGTCGTGCTGCCGGCGGCCTTCCCCAACCTGCTCGCCAACGGCAGCCAGGGCATCGCGGTCGGCATGGCGACCTCGATCCCGCCGCACAACGCCGCCGAGCTGTGCGACGCCGCGCTCTACCTGATCAACCACCCCGAGGCGACCTCGGGACAGCTCGCCAAGTTCGTGCAGGGGCCGGACTTCCCGACCGGCGGCATCCTGGTCGACTCGGCCGAATCGATCGCCGAGGCCTACCGGACCGGCCGCGGCGCCTTCCGGGTCCGCGCCCGCTGGGCCAAGGAGGATCTCGGCCGCGGCACCTGGAACATCGTCGTCACCGAGATCCCCTACGGCATCCCGAAGGGCCGGCTCATCGAGAAGATGGCCGAGCTGCTGCAGGAGAAGAAGCTGCCGCTCTTGGCCGACGTGCGCGACGAGTCGGCCGAGGACGTGCGCGTGGTGCTGGAGCCGCGCTCGCGCACGGTCGATCCGGTGATCCTGATGGAGTCGCTGTTCCGGCTCACGGAACTCGAGACCCGCATCCCGCTCAACCTCAACGTCCTGGTCGGCGGCCTCGTGCCGAAGGTGATCGGGCTCGCCGAGTGCCTGCGCGAGTGGGTCGACCACCGCCGCGTGGTCCTGCAGCGCCGCTCGCGCTACCGCCTCGGCCAGATCGACCGGCGCCTGGAGATCCTGGGCGGGTTGCTCATCGTCTACCTCGACCTCGACGAGGTGATCCGCATCATCCGCGAGGAGGACGAGCCGAAGGCCGCCCTCATGGCCCGGTTCGAGCTGACCGAGGTGCAGGCCAACGCGATCCTCGACACCCGGCTGCGGTCCCTGCGCAAGCTGGAGGAGATGGAGCTGAAGCGCGAGTTCGAGGCGCTCACCGCCGAGAAGGCCGAGATCGACGCGCTGCTGGCCTCCGAGCCGGCGCAGTGGAAGGCGATCCAGGCGCAGATCCGCGCCGTGAAGAAGACCTTCGGGCCCGAGACCAAGCTGGGCAGGCGCCGCACGACGCTGGCGAGCCCGCCGGATGTCGGCGGCATCGACTTCACCGCCGCCCTGGTCGAGCGCGAGCCGATCACCGTGATCGTCTCGACCAAGGGCTGGATCCGGGCACTGAAGGGCCACGTCGCCGATCTCTCGGGCATCGCGTTCAAGGGCGATGACACCCTGAAGATCGCCTTCCCGACCGAGACGACCCAGAAGATCCTGCTGCTCGCCACGAACGGGAAGGTCTTCACCCTGGAGGCCTCGAAGCTGCCGGGCGGGCGCGGCTTCGGCGACCCGGTCCGGCTGATGGCCGACCTCGACGACGGCACCGAGATCGTGGCGGCGCTACCCTACCGGCCGGAGACCAAGCTGCTGATCGCCGGCTCCGACGGGCGCGGCTTCGTGGCGCCCGCCGACGCGCTCGTGGCCAACACCCGCAAGGGCAAGAGCGTGCTCGGCCTCGACGGCGACGCAACCGCGGCCGTGCTGGTGCCGGCCGAGGGCGACCACGTCGCGGTGGTGAACACCGAGAAGCTGCTCCTGATCTTCCCGGTCTCCGAGGTTGCCGAACTCGCCCGCGGCAAGGGGGTCCGGCTCCAGCGCTGCCGCAGCGGGACGCTCCTCGACGCGCACGTGTTCAAGCTCGCCGACGGCCTGCCCTGGCAGGACGGCTCTCCGGAGGGCCGACTCGCCAACGCCTCGGTGCTGGAGAAGTGGCTCGGCCACCGGGCCGAGGTCGGGCTGATGATGGCGCGCAGCTTCCCGAAGTTCGAGCGGTTCGGGCGCTGAGAGAGGGCGAGAGGGTGACGGGCTTCCAACCCGCGCCCTCATCCTGAGGTGACCGCGTCAGCGGGCCTGGAAGGGCGCATCTGACATGCTCCGGCGCCTCGGGATCAAGAGCGGGTGCGATGAGTCCTATGTCGGTGCGAACGCTGGTCTAACCAGAGCGCACCCAGGGCCAGCACGCCCCCACCGATTGGGACAGCGAGCAAAAGGAGAAACTGGGCTATCGTCATGGGCGAAGGTTCCGCAAGGCGTGCCTCACGACCCAAAGTATGACGCCAGTCATGATCCAGCCAATCGCCATCGCGACGAGTACGGTCGCGAAGTGAGGGCTATCCGATAGCGCAGTCGAGATGAACGGCGCGAAACCACCCACAGCGAAGATCGCGACAGCGAGACCATTGGCGTAGGTCGACGTGAACTTGATGCGCTCGTTCGCGACGAGCTTCTCGTCCCCGTCCGACATCGAATCCGAGCCCCCGACCGGCACTGGCGTCAGCCCACCCTGGCGATGTGGGGAACGAACGACGCCCCTCGCTTCACCGTCCCTTCGCGGCCGCCTCGTCCGCCGCCCAGAGGTGCTGCGCCGCGTAGGCCCGGAACGGGCGCCACGCCTCGGCCCGCGCCAGCAGCGCGGCCGGACTGGGACGGCCGGTGCCGCTCTCCAGGGCCCGCAGCAGGCCGACATCGCCCACCGGCAGGGCGTCGGGCAGCTTGAGCGCCCGCATGGCGATGTACTGTGCCGTCCAGGGCCCGATCCCCCGGATCGCCGTGAAGCGCAGCACCGCTTCCTCCAGGCTTCCCGCCGGGGCGAACAGGTCCCGATCGGCCAGCGCCGCCGCCGCGAGCGCCCGGATCGCCGCGCCGCGGGCCCGCGGCATGTTGAGCGCCAGGGCCACATCCGCCTCGACGAGATCGTCCGGCGCCGGGAAGACATGGGTCAGGCCGCCGACCGGCGCGGCGAGCCGCGTCCCGAAGGCCGCGACCAGTTTCCCCGCGAGCCCGATCGCGGCGGCGACGGAGACCTGCTGCCCGAGGATCGCCCGGCAGCCGGTCTCGAACGGATCCCAGGCGCCCGGCAGGCGCAAGCCCGGCCGAGCCGCCACGAGGGGCGCCAGAACTGGATCCCCGGCGAGGCAATCCACGATGGCGGCCGGGTCGGCGTCGCAGTCGAACAGGCGTCGCAGGCGCGCGGTGACCGCGGGAACGTCGGCCGGATCGACGCAACGGAGCCCGACCCGTAGGCCCTCGTCCCCGGGCCGCACCGTCAGGATGCCGTGGCGCCCCGCCAGATGCACGGTGCGCGCATAGGCCGAGCCGTCGGTCTCGACCGTCTCGACACCGGGAATTGCCCGCTTGGCCAGGAAGGCGCGGATCGCCGCCCAGTCGTAGGGCGGCCGAAAGGGCAGTCGGAGTTCGATCACCTCCGAAACCGCGAAGGGCGGCCTCTCGGCCGCCCCCGAATCGTATCCGAGGACAGGCTCCGCCTCAGCCGCGCTGGTCGACCGCCACGTAGTCGCGCTGGGCCGGGCCGACGTAGAGCTGGCGCGGACGGCCGATCTTCTGCGACGGGTCCTCGATCATCTCGGCCCACTGGGCGATCCAGCCGACCGTGCGGGCCACCGCGAACAGCACCGTGAACATGTCGGTGGGGAAGCCCATCGCCTTGAGGGTGATGCCCGAGTAGAAATCGATGTTCGGGTAGAGCTTCTTCTCGATGAAGTACTCGTCCTTGAGGGCGATCTGCTCCAGCTCCATGGCGACGTGGAGCAGCGGATCGTCGGTCTTGCCGAGCTCCTTCAGCACCTGGTGGGTGGTGCTCTGCATGATCCGGGCGCGCGGGTCGTAGTTCTTGTAGACCCGGTGACCGAAGCCCATCAGGCGGAACGGGTCGTTCTTGTCCTTGGCCTTGGCGACGTACTTCCCGACGTTCTCCGGGGTGCCGATCTCCATCAGCATCTTGAGCGCGGCCTCGTTGGCGCCGCCATGGGCCGGGCCCCACAGGCAGGCGATGCCGGCCGCGATGCAGGCGAAGGGATTGGCGCCCGAGGAGCCCGCGAGGCGCACCGTCGAGGTCGAGGCGTTCTGCTCGTGGTCGGCGTGCAGGATGAAGATCTTGTCGAGCGCCCGAGCGAAGACCGGGTTCACCTCGTACTCCTCGCACGGCACCGCGTAGCACATGCGCAGGAAATTCGACGTGTAGTCGAGGTCGTTCTTCGGGTACACGAAGGGCTGGCCGATCGAGTACTTGTAGGCCATCGCGGCGAGCGTCGGCATCTTGGCGATCATGCGGATCGACGCGATCAGCCGCTGGCTCTCGTCCGTGATGTCAGTCGAATCGTGGTAGAAGGCCGAGAGGGCGCCCACCGAGGCGACCATCACGGCCATCGGGTGCGCGTCGCGGCGGAAGCCGGTGAAGAACCGGTTCATCTGGTCGTGCACCATGGTGTGGCGCGTGACCCGGTACTCGAAATCGGCCCGCTGGGCGGCGGTCGGCAGGGCGCCGAACAGCATCAGGTAGCAGGTCTCGAGGAAGTCGCCCTTCTCGGCGAGCTGCTCGATCGGGTAGCCGCGGTACAGCAGCACGCCCTCGTCACCGTCGATGTAGGTGATCTTCGATTCGCACGAGGCCGTCGAGGTGAAGCCCGGGTCGAAGGTGAAGGCGCCGGTCTGGGCGTAGAGCTTGCCGATATCGATCACGTCCGGCCCGATCGTGCCGGATTTCACCGGCAGCTCGATCGACTTGCCGTCCACGGTGATGGTGCTGGGTGCGCTCATGGATCGTGGACCCTTCTCTGGCGACGTGGCGGATGCCGGCCTCGGGCTGGCCGAGTCGGTCCCGGGGGCCTGAGCACACGCATTATGCTGCGGGTGCTCACAGCCATGGGTTACCCAAACGGCAGTGCAGCAGCAACGGGGTCGGTGACAACCCGCCCCCGTCGCCAAGCGAATTCCGCCAACCGGATTCCACCCAACGCAATCCGGGCCGGGGCCGGCAGTTCCCTGTCCGCCCCCGGTCCGGGCGCGGCGATCCCAGCCCTGTCTCTGCCCTGCCTCAGCCCTGCGGCGCCTGATCCCCGAGGCGCGCCAGGGTTTCCTCCCGGCCGAGCACCGCCATGACGTCGAACAGGGGCGGGGAGGTGGTGCGGCCGGTCAGCGCCGCGCGCAGGGGCTGGGCAACCTGCCCGAGCTTGCAACCGGCCGCCTCCGCGTACTGGCGCACCGCGCCCTCGGTGGCGGCCGCGCTCCAGTCGGGCAGCGCCTCGAGCACCGGCCGCACCCCGGCGAGGCGGCCGCGCCCCTCGTCGGAGAGGAGAGCGCGGGCCTTGTCGTCCAGCGCCAGGGGCCGCTGGGCGTAGAGATAGTAGGCGCTGTCGAGGAGCTCGATCAGCGTCTTGGCCCGCTCCTTCAGGCCCGGCATGGCCTGGATGAGCTTGTTCCTGAGGTCGGGCCGCAGCGGCGCCGACAGGCCGCGCTCCGGCCCGACGTTGGGCAGGATGGTCTCGATCGCCGCGACGAGGTCGGAATCGGCGCTGGTGCGGATGTAGAGGCCGTTGAGGTTGGCGAGCTTGGCGAAGTCGAACCGCGCCGCCGAGCGGCCGACCGCGCCGAGGTCGAAGGCCGCGACCATCTCGTCGGTGGAGAAGACCTCCTGGTCGCCGTGGCTCCAGCCGAGCCGCACGAGGTAGTTGCGCAGCGCCGCCGGCAGGTAGCCGAGGTCGCGATAGGCCTCGACGCCGAGCGCCCCGTGGCGCTTCGAGAGCTTGGCCCCGTCCGCCCCGTGGATCAGCGGGATATGGGCCATCCGGGGGATCTCCCAGCCGAGGGCCGAGAAGATCTGGCTCTGGCGCGCCGCGTTGGTGAGGTGGTCGTCGCCGCGGATGATCTGCGTGACGCCCATGTCGTGGTCGTCGACCACGACGGCGAGCATGTAGGTCGGCGTCCCGTCCGAGCGCAGCAGGACGAGGTCGTCGAGGTCCTTGTTGGCCCAGGTCACGCGGCCCTGGACGGCGTCCTCGACCACCGTCTCGCCCTCGGTCGGCGCGCGCAGGCGGATCACCGGCTTGACCCCGGCGGGGGCCTCGGACGGGTCGCGGTCGCGCCAGCGGCCGTCGTAGCGCGGGGCGCGCCCCTCCGCGCGGGCGGTCTCGCGCATCTGCGCGAGTTCCTCGGCGGTGGCGTAGCAGTGATAGGCGCGGCCCGCGGCCAGCAGCTCCTCGGCGACCGCGCGGTGGCGCTCGGCGCGGGAGAACTGGAAAACCACGTCGCCGTCCCAGTCGAGGCCGAGCCAGGAGAGGCCGTCGAGGATCGCGTCGATCGCCCCCTTGGTGGAGCGCTCGCGGTCGGTGTCCTCGATGCGCAGCAGCATCTTGCCGCCGGTGTGGCGGGCGTAGAGCCAGTTGAACAAGGCCGTGCGGGCCCCGCCGATATGCAGGTAGCCGGTGGGCGAGGGGGCGAAGCGCGTGACGACGGCTGAGGACATCGGTCCGGTACGTTCCGGGGCTGGTCGCGGGCGGGGCGCGACGGACGGCGAGAGGGCGGCGAAGGGGCGGCGGAGCGGCGAGGGGCTCGACAGGGCGCCCGTAGCACGAAGAACCCGCTGTAGCACGGGCCGGCGGATGCGTTAAGAATCGCCCGCAGAATCGCCCGGCCCCGACGACAGGTCGCGCGGAGCGGGGCGGCGGCGATGCGGCGGATCGGCGCGAGGCGGGTGGACGGCGCGGTCGCGCTGCTCGGCCCGCGCGTCCGAGCCCTCCCGCCCGCCCTCCCGGCGCTCCGCGACTGGGCCGCCGTCGGCCTCGCCCGCGAGGTTGAGCAGCGCCGTCTGTTCCCCTGGCTGGCGGTGGCCTTCGGCGGCGGGATCCTGGCCTACTTCGCGGCGGCCGACGGCGCGCCGAGCCTCGCCGCGCCCCTGATCGCGGCCGCCCTCGCGCTGGCCCCGGTCCCCGTCCTCGGCGCGCGGCCGGCAGCCCTCGCGGCGGCGCTCGCGGTGGCGGCCGCGTTCCTCGGCTTCGCGGCGGCGACCTGGCGGGTCTCGCAGGTCGCCGCCCCGATCCTCACCCGCACCGCGATCGGCCCGCTCGTCGGAACGGTGGAGGCCCTGGACGAGCGCGAGGTCGGCGCCCGGCTGGTGATCCGGGTGGAGAGCTTCGCCGGCCTCGCGCCGGAGGCACGGCCCGCCCGGGTCCGGGTCTCGTTCCGGAAGACGCCGATCCCGCGTCCCGGGGACGGCGTCGCCGCCACGGCCCGGCTGCTGCCGCCCCCGGAGGCGGCCCGGCCCGGCGGCTACGACTTCGCCCGGGACGCCTACTTCCAGGGGATCGGCGCGGTGGGCTCGCTGGTCGGCGCCGTCACCGTCCGGGAACCGTCCGGGCCGCCGCCGCTCGGCCTGCGGCTCGCCGCGGCGCTGGACGCGGCGCGCAACGGGCTCACGCGCCGGATCGCGGAGGCCGCCGGCGGCCAAGCGGGCGCGGTGGCGGCGGCCCTGGTGACCGGCAAGCGCGGCCTCATCGGACCGGCGACCAACGACGCGCTCCGCGCCGCCGGCATCTATCACGTGGTGTCGATCTCGGGCCTCCACATGGTGCTCGCCGCCGGCGTGGTGTTCTGGCTGGTCCGGGCGGTTCTCGCGGCGGTACCGCTCTGCGCGCTGCTCTGGCCGATCAAGAAGATCGCCGCCGGCTTCGCGATGGTCGGCGTCACCGCCTACTGCGCCTTCTCGGGCTGGGACATCGCGGCCGAGCGCTCGCTGATCATGACCCTGATCATGCTGGGCGCGATCCTGGTGGACCGGCCGGCCCTGTCGATGCGCAACCTCGCCCTCGCGGCGCTGATCGCGCTCGCCCGGGAGCCGGAGGGCCTGCTCGGCCCGAGCTTCCAGATGTCCTTCGGCGCCGTGGCCGGGCTGATCGCCTGCGCGCGGCTGATTGACGGCCGGCTGTTCGTGCGCCCGGGGGCAGGGCGGATCGGGCGGATCGTCGGCGCGGGCCTCTCGGCGATCACCGGGACCCTGGCCACGACCCTGGTGGCGCAGGTCGCGACCGCGCCCTTCGCCACCTACCACTTCCAGACCGTCCAGCCCTTCGGCCTCGTCGGCAACGCCCTGACCCTGCCGCTCGTCTCCCTGGTGGTGATGCCCGCCGCGGTGATCGGGTGCCTCGCCTATCCCTTCGCCCTCGACCGGCCGGTTTGGTGGCTGATGGGGCAGGCGGTGGCCGGGATGCTGGCGATCTCGAACTGGATCGCCGGGTTCGAGCGGGCGATCCTGGTGCTGCCGGCCTTCGGCGCCGGGGCGCTGGCGCTGCTCACCGCCGGCCTGCTGCTGGCGACGCTGCCGGCCTCGCGCCTGCGCTGGCTCGCCGTGCCGCCGGTCCTGCTCGGGCTCGTCCTCGCGGCCCGGCCGGACCGCTACGACCTCTACGTCGACCGGCAGGGCGCGGGCGCCGCGGTGCGGGGGCCGGACGGGCGGCTCGCGGCCCTCGGAAGCCCCTCCGGCTTCGTCCTCGAGCAGTGGCTGAAGGCGGACGGCGACGGGCGGCGACCCGCGGCGCTGATCGTCCGGTCGGGCAGCGGGCGCTGCGACCGGCTCGGCTGCACCGCCAGGCTGCCGGACGGGCAGGCGGTCGCCCTGGTCCGGGACCGGCGGGCCTTCCCGGAGGATTGCGCCCGCGCCGCGGTCCTGATCACGGGCCTCGCGGCGCCGCCGACCTGCACGGGCCCCCTGGTGATCGACCGGCGGGTCCTCGCCGCCCGCGGGGCGGTGGCTCTCCGGACCGACGGCGACGGCTTCGCCGCGCGCTACGCCCGGGACGACGGCCGCGCTGTGCCCTGGCGGCCGGCCGCGGGGCGCGGGCCGGGAGAGCCGCGGCCGGTCACCGCGGAGCCGGGCGACCGCGCCGCGGAGGACGGGGTCGTCGCGACGCCGGAGGCCGACGCCGCGCCGGGCGGAGACCTCGCCCCCGGCGACGCGCCGGCCGAGCCGCTTCAGTAGCGGCGGACGAGGCTGACGAGGCGGCCTTGGATCCGGACCCGGTCGGGCCCGAGCACGCGGGTCTCGTAGGCCGGGTTGGCGGCCTCCAGGGCGATGGAGGAGCCGCGGCGGCGCAGGCGCTTGAGCGTCGCCTCCTCGTCATCGATCAGCGCCACGATGATGTCGCCGGTATTGGCCGTTTCCTGCTTGCGGATGACCACGAGGTCGCCGTCCAGGATGCCGGCCTCGACCATCGAGTCGCCGCGCACCTCGAGGGCGTAGTGCTCGCCGCCGGCCACGAAGTCCGGCGACAGGGTGATGGCGTGGCTCTGGTTCTGGATCGCCGAGACGGGCGTGCCGGCCGCGATCCGGCCCATGACGGGGATCGAGATGGCGCGGCCGGACTCGTCGATCATCCGCGTGCTCGCCGGGGCCGGCGGCGGCTTGGACTTGCCGCCCTCGACCACGCTAGGCGTGAAGCGGCGCGGCTCGGCGGGGGCCTGAGTCGCCGGGACGGCCTGGGTCAGGCTCTCGGGGATGCGGATCACCTCGATGGCGCGCGCCCGATTCGGGAGGCGCCGGAGGAAGCCGCGCTCCTCGAGCGCTGTGATCAGCCGGTGGATGCCGGATTTCGACTTGAGATCGAGGGCATCCTTCATCTCGTCGAAGGACGGCGGGACACCGCATTCCTGCATCCGGCTCTGGATGAATCGCAGGAGGTCCAGCTGCTTGCGCGTGAGCATCGACGGGGGACTCGCGGCTTGGCGGACCGCCACGTGACGGTCTCCGAAACAAATCACGAACAGGTTAAACGTTCCGCAAGTGTTCCGCAAGAGCGGCACCGCTCCGCTCGGCGCGCCGCGGCGCGCCCGCGGGAGAAGGCCGAGAAACGCATTGACGGCGCAAGCGGAGCCGTTTCAATGCACCGCGGTGCCCCGCCGGGCAGGCGGCGGATCCGGGGCGCGGGCTGGGACCCTCATGGAATGACGAGGATGCGACGACCCGCGGCTCTGCTGCCCCTCGGCCTCGCCGCCCTCGGCCTCGCCGGCTGCACCACCGGGTTCTCCTACATCTCGCGGAACTACGTGGCGCTCACCCCCCAGGTCGTGACGATCGGCTGCAAGGAGCCCTACGAGGTCTACGACAACCGGCAGCTGCGCCGGATGCTGATCGTCTCCAACGCCCTGCGCGAGTACGCCGGCTGCAATCTGAGCGAGGTCCGGATCGATCCGGAGCCGGACGCCACCCGGGTGAAGCGCTTCCGCACCGCCGCCCGGGCCTATCTGGACGAGACCGTGCGCGAGGATTGCCGGGTCACCGGCGAGACCGTGTTCGATCCGCTGAAGACCGAGTTCGCCTACGCCTGCGACGCGCCGATCGAGAAGCGCGGCACGGTGGTCCCCCGCCTGCCGGGCCGCAATCCGGGTCTCGGCGTGCGCTGACCGGCCGGCGGCGCGCCCTCAGGCGCCCGGTTTCGGGAAGGTCCGCTCCGCGGCGTCGCCGGCCGCGGCGAGCAGGGCGCGGGCGAAGGCCCGGGCCTCCGCCCGGTCGAGCACGATCGCGGCCGTGACCGGCGCGCCGCCGAGGTCGGCCAGGGCGAGTTCCAGGCGCACCCCGTCGGGCACGGCGCTCGCCTGCAGGCTCCAGCCGGAGCCCCGATCCGTGCTCTCCGCCATCTCACGCTCCTCCCGCCCGCCCCGGGAAAACGCCGCAGGCGCCCGCCGGAACCGGCCGTACCCGGGACTGTTCCCGAGCCGTGCCCAGCGCTTCCCTGCCTCGCCTGTCCTCTTACCTCAAGGCCGCGGGTCCCGGACTCGTGGTGATGCTGGCCGATACCGATGTCGGAAGCCTCATCACGGCGGCCCAGAGCGGGGCGCGCTGGGGCTACGCGCTGCTGCTCCTGCAGATCCTGCTGGTGCCGATCCTGTACGTCGTCCAGGAGCTGACGGTGCGGCTCGGCACCGCCACCGGCCGCGGCCACGGCGCGCTGATCCGGGAGCGGTACGGGCCGTCCTGGGCCTGGATCTCGTACGGCGGCCTCGTGGTCGCCGGGCTCGGCGCCATCGTGACGGAATTCTCCGGCATCGCCGGCATCGGGGACCTGTTCGGGGTGCCGCGGCTCGTCAGCCTCGGCCTGCCGGCCGGCCTGCTCCTCGGGCTCGTCCTCACCGGCAGCTACCGGCGCGTCGAGGTCGTGGCGATCGTCGTCGGCCTGTTCGAGCTGGTCTTCGTCGGGCTCGCCGTCGCGGCGCGGCCGCACGTGTCCGAGATCGTCGCCTCCTTCGGGCACATGCCGCTGGGCGACGGCCAGTTCAGGGTGCTGATCGCGGCCAATATCGGCGCGGTGATCATGCCGTGGATGATCTTCTACCAGCAGTCGGCGATCGTCGATAAGGGCCTGGGCTGGGAGCACGCGCGGCGCTCGCGGCTCGACACGCTCGTGGGCGCGGTGGTCTCGCAATGCGTGATGGGCGCGATCCTCGTCGCCGCCGCCGCCACGATCGGCAAGGCCGGGCAGGGCAGCGCGAAGGGACTCGAGACGGTCGGCGACCTCGCGGGCGCCTTCACGCCGGCCCTCGGGCCTTGGCTCGGGCAGGTTGTGTTCGGGGTCGGCATCATCGCGGCGGCCTTCGTGGCGCTCAACGTCGTGGCCCTGGCACTGGCCTGGGGATTCGGCGACGTGACCGGCCGGCCGCACTCCCTGGAGCAGTCGCCCCGGGAGGCGCCGGCCTTCTACGGCGCCTTCGCGCTCGCGGTCGCGGCGGGGGCGGGCGCCGTGCAGCTCGTTCCGAATCTCGTGGCGCTCAACATCGCCGTGGAGGTGATGAACGCCCTGCTCCTGCCGCTCGCGCTCGGCCTCCTGATCCTGCTCGCTACCCGCGGCCTGCCGGAGGGCCAGCGCGTGGAGGGCGCCTACAAGTGGGTGGTCTACGCGGTCTCGGGGATCACCGTGGCCTTCGCACTGGTCGGCGTGCTCGACGGGGTCGGCCTGCTCTGAGCTCATTGACGCGGCCGGCGCGATGATGTCTCCCGCGGGCTCCGATCAGGTGGAGTTCGAACATGCAAGAGATCTGGTTCCGCACGGGCGAGGCCACGGTGCTGGCGGCCGAGGGCCAGTACACCGACGCCATGCCGGAGGTGCTGATCGGCTCGGTGCGCGGTCCGGTCGGCCAGGCCTTCGCGTCGATGATGGGGCAGGTCCAGGGCCACACGCGGATGTTCGTGGTCCGCGACCTCAACCAGCTCGTGCGCCCCGCCACGATGATGACCACCAAGGTCACGATCCACACGGCCGAGTATGCCGAGCTCCTCGGCGGCGTGGTCCAGGCCGCCACCGGCGACGCGATCGTGGACTGCATCATCGAGGGCATCCTGCCGAAGGACGGGCTCGACGAGCTGTGCATGATCATCATGATCTGGCTCGATCAGCGCTGCGCCGAGGACGACAACCTCGACCAGAAGGACCTCTACCGGACCAACTACGAGGCGACGAAGCTCGCCATCGCCCGCGCCCTCAAGGGCGAGCCGACGGTCGACGAGCTGATCGCCAACCGGAAGACCGTGAAGCACTACGCGCTCGACGGCGTGATCGAGTACTGAGCGGGCGCTCGGCGGGGCACGCCGCCCCGTCATCGCGCGCGGCGAAGCGCGCCGGGGCAGCGCGCGCTCGGTGATTGTGGCGCCGCCTGGATCGCTTCGCTGCGCCCGCGAGGACGGCGGTCCGGGGTTCGACGGGCGCCGGAACACCGCACGTCCGGGCGCGCGCCAGGGTCGAGCGGGCGTCGAGATCGGCCATCGCGCAGGCGAGACCGAAGCCGGGGAGGACCGGACGGTCGCCCCCGGTCAGGCGGCTATCCCGGCGGGATGCGCCCCACCGAGCAGAGGGTCCGCATCGTGGTGCTGCCCGGGTCGGTGTAGCAGGACGCCGACCAGCCGTTCTGCTGGATGAACGACTTGCGCCGCTCCGCCAGCGCGGTCCGGTAGGCGGTGGCGATGATCGGCTCGACGGTCGCGGCCGGTTGGCCGACGAGGATCTCGGAGGCCACCGACAGGTCGCGGAAGAAGGTCGCCGAGGGGCTCGGCTCGGCGGAGGTCGCCTGCACGATCGGCTCGGCCCGGCAGGTGACGTCGAACTTGATCGGTCCGGCCACGCGGATGTCGATGCTCGGGCCGGCGCGCTTGCCGACCCGGCCGCCGATCGCGTCGGCGATCTGGCGGGTGAGGTCGTCGCAGCTGTCGGCCCGGGCGGCCTGCGCCAGCAGGGGCAGGGCCGCGCAGGCGGCGAGGAGGAGGAGGCGCGGAACGGCGAAGCTCGACATCGCCGCACTCTACGCGCGGGGCGGGGCCTGTCGAGGGGCCCGGCGAGGGGCTTCCCTCAGTGGAAATCCCGGCTGCGATACACGCGCCGGTCCGGGGGTACGCCGAAATCCGTGTTCTCGGGCGGCAGCTTCATGCCGGCCTCGCGCAGGTCGCGCAGGGCGGCGGTGAGGTCGCGAAATCCCTCCGCCACGAGGTGGACGACCCCGTCCGCCCGCTGGATCCGGCCGCGCACCGCGAGGAACCGGGCCTGCATGGCGGTCCGGCGGTTCGCCTCGAACACGGTCTTCCAGACGATCACGTTGGCGATACCGGTCTCGTCCTCCAGGGTCAGGAAGACCACGCCCTTGGCGGTGCCCGGCCGCTGGCGGATCAGCACGAGCCCCGCCACCGTGACCCGCGCGCCCTGGGGCAGGGAAGGGTCGAGATGGGCCCGGGCCGGGATCGCGCCGATCCGGGTGAGCCGCCCCCGGAAGAACGCGACCGGGTGCCCCTGGAGCGACAGGCCGGTGGCGGCGTAATCCTCGGCCACCGCCTCGGACGGGGCCAGGGCCGGCAGGTCCACCGCCGGCTCGTGCCGGAACAGGCCGTCATCGGCGTGCCACGCGAAGAGCGGGAGCGGCGCGTCGAGGAGATGGGCGCGGCGCTCCGAGCCGTCGGCCGCACTCTCCCTCTTGGCGGCCTTGCGGGCCGCGGTCCCCTCCAGGGTGCGGACCATCCAGAGGGCGGCGCGCCGGTCGAGGCCGAGCGAGCGGAACGCGTCGGCCTCGGCCAGCCGCTCCAGGGTGTTGCGGGGCAGGGCGAGGGACGCCTGCAGGCCCTCGATGCTGGCATAGCCGTTGGCCCGCAGCCGCACGAGCCGGCGCATCGCGGCCTCGGGCAGGCCGCGCACGACGCGCAGGCCGATCCGCACGGCGTGCCGCTTCGGATCCCCGGCCGGCTCCAGGGTACAGTCCCAGTCGCTGGCGTTGACGCAGACGCCCCGCACCTCGACCCCGTGGGCGCGGGCGTCGCGCACGAGCTGGGCCGGCTGGTAGAAGCCCATCGGCTGGGCGTTGAGGATCGCGGCCAGGAAGACGTCGGGGTGGCGGCACTTCATCCAGGCCGAGGCGTAGACGAGGAGCGCGAAGCTCGCCGCGTGGCTCTCCGGGAAGCCGTAGGTCGAGAAGCCGCGGATCTGCGCGAAGCAGCGCTCGGCGAAATCCTGCGGGTAGCCCCGGCGGGTCATGCCGCCGACGAATTTCTCTTGGAACCCGCCGATCGAGCCGACGTGGCGGAAGGTCGCCATCGCCCGGCGCAGGCCGTCGGCCTCGGCCGGGGAGAAGCCCGCCGCCGTGATGGCGATCTGCATGGCGTGCTCCTGGAACAGCGGCACGCCGTAGGTCTTCTGCAGGACCTCCTTCAGCTCGTCCGCCGGGCCGTGATCCGGGTGTGGGGCCGGGTACTCGACCGGGTCGATCCCGGAGCGCCGCCGCAGGTAGGGATGGACCATGTCGCCCTGGATCGGGCCGGGGCGCACGATCGCGACCTGCACCACGAGATCGTAGAACTCCTTCGGCTTGAGGCGCGGCAGCATCGACATCTGCGCCCGGCTCTCGACCTGGAACACGCCGACGGAATCGGCCTTGGCCAGCATGGCGTAGGTCGCGGGATCCTCCCGGGGCAGATCGGCGAGCGTCTCGTAGAAGGTGCCGTGGTCCCTTTCCAAGAAGTCGAGGCCGCGCTTGAGGCAGGTCAGCATGCCGAGCGCCAGCACGTCGACCTTCATCAGGCCGATCGCGTCGATGTCGTCCTTGTCCCACTCGATGAAGGTCCGGTCCGCCATGGCGCCGTTGCCCACCGGGACGGTCTCGTCGAGGCGGCCGCGGGTCAGCACGAAGCCGCCGACGTGCTGCGACAGGTGGCGGGGGAAGCCGATCAGCTGGTGGGAGAGGTCGAGGGCCTGCCGGATCGCGGGGTTCTCCGGGTCGAGGCCGGCCTCGCGCACGTGCCGGTCCGGCATGCCGGTGCCCCATGAGCCCCAGACCGTGTCGGCGATCGAAGCGGTCACGTCCTCGGTCAGGCCCAGGACCTTGCCGACCTCGCGGATCGCCATGCGCGGGCGGTAATGGATCACCGTCGCGCAGAGGGCGGCGCGCTCGCGGCCGTAGCGGGCGTAGAGGTGCTGGATCACCTCCTCGCGGCGCTCGTGCTCGAAATCGACGTCGATGTCGGGGGGCTCGCCACGGTTCTCCGAGATGAAGCGGGCGAAGAGCAGCCGGTGCTTCGACGGGTCCACCGCGGTGATGCCGAGGCAGAAGCACACGGCGGAATTGGCCGCCGAGCCGCGGCCCTGGCAGAGGATGCCCCGGCCGCGGGCGAACTCGACCACGTCGAACAGGGTCAGGAAGTAGCGGGCGTAGTCCATCTTGGCGATGAGCCGCAGCTCCTCGCGCAGCGTCGCCGCGACGGCTTCGGGGACCTCGCCGCCGTAGCGCCAGCGCGCCCGCTCCCAGGTCTTCTCCTCCAGGTACTCCTGCGGCGTGCGCCCGGGGGGCACCGGCTCGTCCGGATACTCGTAGTGCAGCTGCGACAGGCTGAAGTCGCAGGCCTCGGCGATCTCGACGGTGCGGGCGAGCGCTCCCGGGTGGTCGGCGAACAGCCGCGCCATCTCGGCGGCGGGCTTCAGGTGGCGCTCGGCATTGGCCTCCAGCCGGTAGCCGGCGTCCCCGATCCGGCAACCCGCGCGGATGCAGGTGACCACGTCCTGGAGCGGGCGGCGCTCGGGATGGTGGTAGAGCGCGTCCGAGACCGCGACCATCGGGGCGCCGGAGGCCGCGCCCAGCTCGGCGAGGAGCCCGAGGCGCCGCCTCTCGTCGCCGCGGCGCGTGTGGCTCGCCCCCAGGAAGGTCCGGCCCGGCGCCGCTGCGGCGAGCGCCTCAAGCCGCGCCCGGAACCCCTCCGGCAGGCGCCGGGTCGGGGGCATGGCGATGAACATCTGCCCCTCGGCGGCCTCCAGCATCTCCGCGAAGGAGAAGCGGCAGTCGCCCTTGCGCACGCGCCGGTTGCCCAGGGTGAGCAGCCGGCAGAGTCGCCCCCAGGCCGCCCGGTCCATCGGGTAGGTGACGGCCTCGAACCCCTCCTCGGTGACGAGGCGCACCCCCGGCAGGATCCGGATCGCGGTGCCCTGCGGTTCGAGGGCGCGTGCCGCCGCGTGCGCCCGGACCACGCCGGCCACGGTGTTGCGGTCGGCGATGCCGATGGCCGCGAGGCCGTAGGACGCCGCCTGCACGACGAATTCCTGCGGGTGGGACGCGCCGTGCAGGAAGGAGAAATTCGTGGTGACGGCGAGTTCGACGTAGGTGGGGCCGCTCACGCGAACAGCCCGTGGACGTACCACGCGGCCGGTCGGTCGGGGGCGTGCGGGCCGTCGCGGTAGAGCCAGAGCCGGTGCCCGGCCTCGCACTCGATGCGGTAGTAGTCGCGATCCGCGCCGGGCTCGCGCCACCATTCGGCGGCGATCCGCTCGGGCCCCTCGGCATGGGCGACCCGGTGGATCCGGGCGCGCCAGCGGAAGCGCCGGGGCGGCCCCTCCGGGACGGTCGAGAGCACGTCGCAGGCGGCCTCGCCGCGGGGGAAGATCACCAGGGGCCGGGGCGGGAGGTGGTCGGTCCAGGGGGAGGCGCCGGTGCGCGGCTCCTCCTCCGCCTCCGCGTCGCGAGGGTCGCGCATCCCGACTGAACGCCGCGATCGGTGCAGGAGCGCGCTCCGCCCCCTCTCCCGCACGGAGGAGGGGACCCGCGATCGATCCGGACACCCCGTTGCCGGCCCCGATGTACGGATCCGCGTGTCCCGCGGCGGGGGAGGGAGGCGATGCCCAGGACTGGCCAGGGCTCCTCCTCGGCACCGATCCCTGCCTCTCTCCGGCAACCCAGACCCGGCCCCTTTCGCCCCGCTCGGGAAGGTAGCTCGCCCGCGGCTCGAGCCGCAGGAGCGCCCGCCCGAGCCGCTGCGCCAGGGCGTCGGCCAGGAACCCGACCCCGTCGCCCGCGGCCGCCGCGCCGAGATCCGCCTGGCGGGCCGGCATGGGGCCGGTCACCGTCACGGCGAGCGCCACCGTCTCGAAGCCGAAGCCGGCGTCGAGGGCGGAGCCCAGCCGGTCGAGGCGCAGGGCGACGAGGGCCGCGACCCGCTCCGGATCGCGCTCGGGCCGGGACAGGCCGAGATCGATCGCGCGCAGGGCGCCGTCGACCCGGTGCAGGCTGAGGCGCAGGGCGCAGGCGCCGAGCCCGTCCCGCTCCAGCCGCGGCGCGGTCTCCGCCATCAGGTCCCGGGCGGTCCGGACGATGTCCGACTGCCGCCCGATCGGGTCCAGGAAGCCGCGGGCGGCGGCGTAGTCGGCCGCCTCCGTCAGGGGCGCCAGCGGCTCGGGCCGGCGGGCCAGGGCCTGATCGAGCCGCAGCAGCAGCGCCGCGCCGAAGCGGCGGGCGAGGGGGCCCCGGGGCAGGGCGTCGAGCGCGCCGATCCGGCGCAGGCCCAGCCGCTTCAGGCCCGCCACCGTGCCGGGATCGAGGCGCAGGGCGTCCACCGGGAGGGTCCGCAGGGCCGCCGAGGCCCCGCCCGGCGGCACCACGACCGGATCGGGCCCGCCCTGCCGCGCGAGCGCAAAGGCGGCGCCGGGCGTGTCGGCCAGCGCGATCCCCGCCGGGATGCGGCTCCGCGCGAGCCGGGCGGCCAGGTCCGCGACGAGGTTGGCCTCGCCGCCGCGCAGGTGGCTCGCGCCGGCGACGTCGATGTAGAGGCCATCCGCCGCCTCGGCGGGTCCGAACGGCGCCACGAGGGGCGCGTAGCCGCTGGCCCAGCGGCACAGCCGCAGCAGGGCGGCCCGGTCGGCTTCCGGGTCGGCCGGGTAGACCTGGAGCGGCACGCCGATCCGCGCCCGGACGCGGCCCAGAGGCTCCCCGGGCCGCAGTCCCAGGGCCTGGGCCTGCGGATCGAGAGCGAGCAGCCGCAGCCCCCCGGAGCCCTCGCCCGCAACGGCCAGCGGCCCCTCCTCAGGCGCGAGACCGGCCCGCCGCAGCCGCGTCACCGGCCAGTGGCTCAGGCAGATGCAGACGATGCGCGGCATGGTCCCACTCCAGAAGCCAGTCGCCGCCCCGCCCGTTGCGGCAGCGCTCGAGCCGCGCCCGCCAGCGCGGCCTGTCCAGGGTCCCGAACCGGTCCCGCGCCGCCGGCGCGGCGGCGATCCGCCAGCGCGTGGCCGCCCCGTTGGGCAGACCGGCCGGCGCCGGCCGGAGGATCAGCAGGAGCGGCGGCGCCGGACCTTCCGCGGCGAGCTGCAGGCGCCGGCCCGGCTTCAGCGGCAGCCCGTCCCGCAGGAGGCCGATCAGGGCCGCGAGCGCCCGCGCGTGCAGGGCCGCCTCCA
Source organism: Methylobacterium sp. C33D (assembly GCF_053345825.1). Classification (NCBI taxonomy): domain Bacteria; kingdom Pseudomonadati; phylum Pseudomonadota; class Alphaproteobacteria; order Hyphomicrobiales; family Methylobacteriaceae; genus Methylobacterium; species Methylobacterium sp. C33D. The sequence continues at coordinate 40,746 of NZ_JBKFAV010000020.1, read as the reverse complement.
GAGCGCGGAACACCTCCGCGTCGCTGCCGGCCTCCAGCAGCAGCAGGCGGCCGGGGTCGAGGCCGAGGCCGGCGAGGCCGTACCCGTAGGGCAGGGGCTGGCCGGGCGCGGCGGCGATCAGCGCCTCCCCGGGCTCCCGGGCGAGGTGGCGGGCGCAGAGCGCCAGGGCGAAGCCCAGGGCCGCGATCGCGTCCGCGGGCTCGGCCGGCGCGATCTCGTGGGGTGGCCCGAGGAGGAGGCCGCCCCCGGGCAGGTGCGCGTCGAGATCCGGGACGCCCGTAGGCAGGACCGGGGACGGATCCCGGCCGCGGTCCGGCGGCGCGAGGCGCGCCCGCAGGTCCGCCAGCCGGGCCCGGGGATCGCCGCGCGCGATCGCCGCCTCGGTCTCGTCGGAAGGGTCCAGCCCCATCTCCATCGGCTCCGGTCATGCTGGACGATAGGAACATAACAGGAACACGCACAAACGGTTTCCGCACGGGACCGGAATCCCGCGTGGCGGCAGCGGCTTGGCCTGTGGACGGGTGTGGACGCCTGTGGAATCGGCCGCCCCCGCGGGCTCCGAGGTCGCGGTTGACCGCGATCGCAGCGCGAGACCAATGTCCGGACGCCGCGCGCGTGACGCGGCCGAACCGGACCGCGCATGCGCTCAGCCCTCAGCTCAGCCCTTACCCTGACGCTCCTGCTCGCCCTGCCGGGGGCGGCGCTCGGCCAGCAGGCGGATCCGCCGGGGGCCGCAGCCCCGGATCCGGCCACGTCCGCCCCCGCGACGGGGCGGGCGCGGCCGGCCCGCCCGCGGGTCCGCCACGCGCAGGCGCCGAGCCAGCCGATCATGGTCTACGACGCGCGGATCGAGGCCGGAGACCTGCGGATCTCGGGCTCCGTGCGCAAGCCCGGCGCGATCGTGGTGCTGGACGATGACATCTCGATCCAGGCCGACCGGCGCGGCCGGTTCACCTTCCGGCTGCCCTACCGGCCCTCGACCTGCGTGGTGACGCTGAAGGCGGAGCCGGACGAGCGCGAGGCGGTCGTGGCGAACTGCGCGCCCGAGGGCCCGCCCGGACCGCCCGGTCCCCAGGGTGCGGCGGGACCGCCCGGCGAGACGGGGGCCAAGGGTGAGACGGGGGCCAAGGGCGAGACGGGGGCCAAAGGGGATCAGGGTCCCAAGGGGGACCAGGGCCTCAAGGGCGAGACGGGTCCCCAGGGCGAGCCGGGCCCGAAGGGGGAGCCCGGTGCCGCGGGCGCGGCCGGCCCGCAGGGCGCACCGGGCCCGAAGGGCGACACGGGCGCCTCGGGTGCACCGGGCTCGCGGGGGCCGATCGGGCCGCAGGGCGGCCCCGGCCCGAAGGGCGAGGCCGCCAGCCTGCGGCCCGTGCGCAACTCCGACTGCCCGGGGGGCTGCGCGATCACTTGCGCGACCGGGGAGATGCTGGTTACGGCCCACTGCCTCAAAGGCGGCGCGCCGACCTACGACGGGGAGGGCGCCAGCTGCCCGGCGGAGGCGACCGGCATCGTCGGGTTCTGCACGCGGCCCTGATCCCGGCGGCTCAGCCGCCGGTCTCGCGCAGCCAGTCGAGCATCCCGGCGGCGGCCGCCCGGCCGCCCGCGAAGGCGCCCTGGAGGAGGTAGCCGCCGGTCGGCGCTTCCCAGTCGAGCATCTCGCCGGCCAGGAACAGGCCGGGATGGCCGCGCAGCATGGACCGCCCGTCCAGCGCGTCGAGCCGGACGCCGCCCGCCGTCGAGATCGCCCGCTCGATCGGCGCCGAGGCGGTGAGGGTGATGGGCGCGGCCTTGATCAGCCCGGCGAGGGTTCCGGGCTCCGCCGGGAGGGTGCCGCCGGCCGCCTCGCGCAGCAGCCCCGCCGCCGCGGGCGCGAGGCCCGCGGCCTTGCGCAGCCGGGTCGCGGTCGAGTCGCCCGGCCGGGCCCCGGACAGGCGCCGGGCGAGGGCGTCCCGGGTCAGGTCCGGGCGGAGATCCACGACGAGCCGCGCGCTGCCCCCGGCCGCGATCGCCTCGCGCAGGGCGCGCGAGAGGGCGTAGATCGCCCCGCCCTCGAGGCCGGCCTCGGTGATCACGGCCTCGCCCCGCACCGTGGTGCCCGCGCAGGCGAGGGCCACCCGCTTCAGCGGCGCGCCGGAGAACCGCTCCCGGAACAGGTCGGACCACGCGACCGCGAAGCCGGCATTGGCCGGACGCAGGGGCGCCACCGCCACGCCGAGCCCCTCGAGGAGCGGAACCCAGCGCCCGTCGGAGCCGAGGCGCGGCCAGCTCGCCCCGCCGAGGGCCAGCAGGCTGGCGCGGGGCCGGAGGTCCACGGGACCGTCCGGGGTCTCGAAGCGCAGGCCCCCGGCGATCCCCGTGAGCCGGTGGCGGGTCCGGATCCGGACGCCGAGGCGGTCGAGCCGCGCCAGCCACGCCCGCAGCAGGGGCGAGGCCTTGAAGCTCCGCGGGAAGACGCGCCCGCTCGAACCGACGAAGGTCGGCTCGCCGAGATCCGCGCACCACGCCCTGAGCGCGTCGGGCGGGAAGGCCGCGATGGCCGCGTCGAGGGCGCCGCGCGGGTGGTAACGGGCGAGGAACTCCGCCCGCGCCTCGCTGTGGGTGATGTTGAGGCCGCCGCGCCCTGCGATCAGCAGCTTGCGGGCGACCGACGGCATGCGCTCGTAGACCGTGACCGCGCGGCCGGCCTCGCCCAGCAGCTCGGCCGCGGCGAGCCCCGCGGGCCCCCCGCCCACGATGGCGATTGCGTCCCTGTCATCCGGCATGGGGCGGGAGAGCGACAGCCCGGCACCCTCTGTCAAGGGCGAAGGCCGGATGGGCGCCGGGCGCCATGGGCCGGCCTCCGGCGTTGCGCTAGGAAACGGACACGCCCGAACGCACGTTCTCCCCGATCCCGGGCGCCGCGGTTACCGGCGCGCCGGCCCGCGACCGCGGCCTGCCCGCGCCCCCCTCATGCCGCCCCAGGCCCCGTCCGCCCCGGACGGTCGGCCGGCACGGTCCGGATCAGAGGCTCTCAGACACGTGGCCAGTCCCGTCGCCGTCACCGAGATCCAGCCGCAGGCCCAGGCGCGGCCCGCCCCGCAGGCCGCGCTCAGCCCCGGCGAGATCCGCGCCATCGTCTACGGGCTGATGACCGCGATGCTGCTCGCGGCCCTCGATCAGACCATCGTGGCGACCGCCATGCCGACCATCGGCCTCGACCTCGGCGACGCCGCGAACCTGCCCTGGATCGTCACCGCCTACCTGCTGGCCTCCACCGCGGTGACCCCGCTCTACGGCAAGCTCAGCGACATCCACGGCCGGCGGGTCATGCTGCTGATCGCCATCGCGACGTTCGTGGTCGGCTCGCTCGCCTGCGCGCTCGCGCCCACGATGGTGGCGCTGGCGCTCGCCCGGGGCCTCCAGGGTGTCGGCGGCGGCGGTCTGATCGCCCTGTCGCAGACCATCCTGGCCGACATCATGTCGCCCAAGGAGCGGGCGCGCTATCAGGTGGTGATCGCGGGCGTGTTCGTGACGGCCTCGGTGGCGGGGCCGCTGCTCGGCGGCCTCTTCGCCCAGCACCTGCACTGGTCGCTGATCTTCTGGATCAACCTGCCGATCGGGGTCCTCGCCTTCGCGCTCACCAACGCCAACCTCAAGCGCCTGCCCCGCCACGAGCGCCGCCACCGGCTGGACTATCCCGGCGCCGCCCTGATGGTGGCGGGCTCCGTCACCCTCCTGCTGGCCCTGAGCTGGGGCGGGGTGCGCTATCCCTGGGACTCGGCGCCGGTCCTCGCCCTCCTCGCCGGGGCGGCCGTGCTCGGCGGCGGCTTCGCGGCGCGGCTCGCCACGGCGGCCGAGCCGCTGATCCCCACGGAGGTGCTCAAGGACCGGGTGGTCTACAGCGCGACGCTGGCGGCCTGCTTCGCCATGGGCACCTTCATCGGGCTCACCATCTACGTGCCGATCTTCCTCGAAGGGGTGATCGGGCTCTCGGCGAGCGAGTCCGGCGTGGCCCTGGTGCCGCTGATGATCGGCACCGTCACGGGCGCGACCCTGTCGGGCCGGTCGATGCTGCATTTCCGGCACTACAAGCGCGTGCCCCTGGCGATGATGTGCGTCAGCCTCGCCTGCTGCGCCACCATCGCCTGGCAGGGCCGAGCGCTGCCCTTCTGGCTCATGGAGGTGCTGTTCGCGCTGCTCTCCATGGGAATCGGGACGATCCTGCCGCTCTCGACCATCTCGATCCAGAACGCGGTGGAGACGCACCAGCTCGGCATCGCCACCGCCGCGATGAACTTCTTCCGCTCCCTCGGCGGGGCGCTGATCGTGGCGGCCTTCGGCACGATCGTGCTCGGCGGCGCCGCCGGCGGGGCGGGGGGAGGGGGCCACGACGTGGAGAGCCTGATCCGCGGCGCGGACCCGGCCCAGCTCGCCGTGACCTTCCGCCACGTCTTCCTGGCCGCCTGCCTCGGCCTGCTCGGCGCCTTCACGTTCCTCGCGCTGATGGAGGAGCGGCCCCTGCGCGAGCGCGCGTCGCCGAAGATGGCCCCCGAGACGCCCGACGGCTCCGCCTGACGGCCCCTCGACCTCCTCCGATCCCGGAGAGGCCTTCGGACCGCAGGGAGACCGCAGGCCGCTCCGACGCGGGCCCTGGTCGCGGGCCCTGGTCGCGGCCCCTTGTCGCGGACCCTTGTCGCGGCGAGGCCACGGAGGCGGGAGATCGTCACCGGCCCGCGCGCCGCCCCGGTGCCCTGCCCTTGATTCGCCCGGATCACCCCTTACGTCGGCCCCATCGGCTGCGGGCCCCTCTGGCGGGCGCTCCTCAGCGCCCGTGATGTCGGAGCCGATGCTTTCCATATGGAATCAGCATCAGGTCCCGCACATGATGGACGTCCTCACCGTCGTATGGCTCGGCAAGCCGTTGTGGATGTGGCTCGGGTTCCACGTCCTGATCGCCTGCCTGCTCGCCTTCGACCTCGGGCTCCTCCACCGCGACAAGGAGCACGAGATCGGCGTCCGGGAGAGCCTGCTGCTGACCGGCTTCTACCTCGCCCTCGGCCTCGCCTTCGGCGGCTGGATCTGGTGGTATCTCGGGCCGTCCTCCGCCGAGGAATACGTCACCGGCCTCGTGGTCGAGAAGTCGCTGTCGATGGACAACGTCTTCGTCATCGCCATGATCCTGACGGCGCTCGGCATCCCCCGGGCCGCCCAGCACCGGGTCCTGCTCTGGGGCATCCTGGCGGCGGTCGTGCTGCGCGGCCTGATGATCGGGCTCGGCGCCGCCCTCGTGCACGAGGTGCACTGGGTGCTGTCCCTGTTCGCCGCCTTCCTGATCTACGCGGGCCTGAAGATCCTGCTCTCGGGCGACGAGGAGGAGGGCGACTTCCAGAACAGCGCCGTCGTGCGCTGGTTCAAGACGACCTTCCGGGTCACGCCCGACCTGCACGGCCAGCGCTTCGCGGTGCGCAAGACCGACCCGAGGACCGGCAAGGTCGCCCTGTACTTCACCCCGCTGGCGCTCGCTCTGGTTCTGGTGAACGGCGCCGACGTGATCTTCGCGGTCGACAGCGTGCCGGCGATCTTCGCGATCACCACCGACACGTTCGTGGTCTACACCTCCAACATCTTCGCGATCCTGGGCCTGCGCGCCCTCTACTTCGCCCTCGCCGCGATGGTCGACCGGTTCGCCTACCTGAAGACGGCGCTGGCCTTCATCCTGATCTTCATCGGCGCCAAGATCGTGGTCGCCGACACGTTCGGGCTCGTCCACGTGCAGCCCTGGGTCTCCCTTGTGGTGACCCTGACGCTGCTTGCGGCGGGCGTCTTCTACAGCCTCTGGCGGACCCGGACCGACGCGCCGGCCGCGTCCGCCCCGGAAGCCGGGCACCCCCGCGAGGCCCGGGCCCACCGCGCCTGAGGCCAAGGCGGGCGCCCGGCCCTCAGGCCGCCGGCAGCGCCGCGATCAGGTCGCGCAGGGTGGTGATGGTGGAGGCGTCGGCCACGCCGTCCACCCGCGCCGGGCGGAAATGGCGCTGGAACGCCGTGACCACCGCGTGGGTGCGCGCGTCGAACAGCCCGGTCACCGGCAGGTCGTAGCCGTAGAGCGCGAACATCGCCTGCAGCGCCTCGACGGGCTGGCCGGAGTCGCCCCGCGCGAAGAAGCGGCCGTCCTGGAGGCGGGCGGGCGGCACGCGGTGGCCCACCCCCGCCGCCGCCAGACGGTCCCACGGGAAGGTCTCCCCCGGATCCTCCTTGCGCTCGGGTGCCACGTCGGAATGGGCGAGCACCCGCTCCGGCGGGATCGGCCAGCGGCCGAGAATGTCCCGGGCCAGCGCGATCACCGCCTCGACCTGGGCCTCCGGGTAGGGCGGCAGGCCGCCGGCATGGCCCGGATGGACGATCTCGATCCCGATCGACCGGGAGTTGACGTCGGTCTCGCCCTTCCAGGCCCCGGCCCCGGCGTGCCAGGCCCGGCGGGCCTCCGGCACCATCTGGACGATGCCGCCATCCTCGAACACGAGGTAGTGCGCCGAGACCTCGCTCAGCGGGTCGCGCAGGCGCGCGAGCGCGGCGGCCCCGCTGTCCATCCCGGTGTAGTGCAGGATCAGCATGTCGAGCGGCCCCGCGCGGCGGGCGCCGTGGTTCGGCGAGGGCGCGACGCGGCGGGCGAGGGGGCTGTCGGGGGTCAGGCTCACCGCAGCCCGCGCTCCTGCGCGATCCGGTCATAGGCCGCGTTGATCGCGGCGAGCCGCCGGGTGGCGATGGCCACCGCCTCCGTCGGCAGGCCGCGGGCGAGCGCCCGGTCCGGGTGGTGCTCGGCCACCAGCGCCCGGTGGCGGGCCTTCACGGCGGCGTCGTCCGCCTCGGGGTCGAGCCCGAGGACGCCGTAGGGATCGTCCGGCAGCCGCACGTGGCGCGCGGCGATGCGCCGGAACGCCGCCTCGTCGAAGCCGAAGATGCCCGAGACCGCGCGCAGGTAGCGCTCCTCGGCCTCGTGCAGCGCCCCGTCGGCGCCGGCGATCTGGAACAGGCCGTCGAGCACGTCCTCGAGGAGCGCCGGCTCGTCGCCGAAGGTGGTCGCCAGCTGCTGGGCGTAGGCCTCGAAGCCGTTGGTGGTCTTCTTGGCGAGGTCGAACAGGCGCTCGACGCCCGCCCGCGCGGACGGCTCCACCTGCACGACCCGGCCGAACGCCTCGACCTCCGACGGCAGCACGACGCCGTCGGACTTGGCCATCTTGGCGGCGAGCGCCACGAGCCCGGTGGTGAACACGACGTCGCGGGGCGTCCGCCCGAAGGGCGCGCCGACGCGGTCGAGCAGGAAATGGCCCGCGACCCCGCCGATCAGCGCCCCGAGGGGTCCGCCGATCGCGAGGCCGAATCCGGCGCCGCCGAGCTTGCCCCAGACGCCCTGAGATCGGGTCGCCTGATTCATGGCCGGACCGGTCCCGGCGCTGATCCTCGGCTCGGCACTGTCATCGGGGGGGCGGCGGGGCTCCGGCGCCGGGACGCGCCCGGCCGAGCGACGGGATAGCCGCTCCGCGCGCCGCGAGGAAGGGCCGGGACGCGCCCGGCCCTCCCGGGTGCGGTCAGTTCGGCTCAGCGGCAGTAGATGTTGCCGTAGGCGTCGCGGTAGGTGCCATAGGGGCAGCGCGGCGCGGTCGAGGCGCCCACGATGGCGCCGCCGGCGCCGCCGATCGCGGCACCCGCCAGGGCACCGCCCGCGCGGCCGGTCGCCGCCGCGCCGATCGCCGCGCCGGTCAGAGCGCCGAGGCCGGCACCGCCCAGAGCGCGGTCTTCCGGGGTGTTGCAGCCGGCGAGCGAGAGGGCGGCGATGGTGGCGATGGCGGCGGCCGTCAGCTTCTTCATGGTCCCCAGAACTCCCTTGTGTATCCGGTCCGGCCGGTGGCCGTGATCGTTGCGGATCGGGTCGAGCTTAGCAGGAAAGGAATGTCGGCCATACGGCTAAGGTTCCATCGGCCGCGCGACGCGTTGCCAGACGCGTTGCCAGACGAGTTGCGCCCTGTTCCCGTCTCGCCCTATGCCACGGTTCGGAGGCGCTCCGGCCGCGGTGCCGCGGCGCCCGATCCGCACCACGCCCGGCACCAGTCCGTCACCAGTCCCGAGGGTCCCATGCCGACAGCCACCACGATCGTTCGCCGGGCCGCCGTCCGCGCCGACCGCGTCGCCGACACGGTGACTCTCGACCGCGCGGCCCGGCACGCGGTCGCGGGATCCCTGGTCGCAGAGGGCGGCCTCGGCTTCGACGTCGCGCTCACCAAGACCGCCGCGCTCGAGGACGGCGACGCCCTGCGCCTCGACGACGGCCGGCTCGTCGCGGTGCGGGCGGCCGCCGAGGACCTCCTGGAGGTCCGCGCCGAGAACCCGGCCCGCCTGCTGCGCCTGGCCTGGCAGCTCGGCGGCAGCCACGTGGACGCCGAGATCGGCGCGGACGTGCTCTACGTGCCGGCGACCGCCGCCGCGGCCGAGCTGGTGCGCGGGCAGGGCTGCGTCGCGACCCCCGTCTCCCGCGCCTTCCGGCCCGAGCAGGCCGCCCACGATCACAGCACCTGCGGACACGATCACGGGCACGACCACCATGCCCACGATCACGACCACGATCATCACGACCACGGTCACAAGCACGCGCACGACCACGGTCACAGCCACGATCACGGGCACCATCACGAGCACGGGCACCAGAAGCACGGCCACGATCACGCCCACGATCACGCCCACGATCACGCCCATGACCACGCCCATGACCACGGGCACGTGCACGGTCCCGGCTGCGGCCACGAGCACTAGCGTTCGAGCCGGGCCCGGTCCGGAGCGGCGCTCGGGGACAGGGCCGGTCAGACGGGACCGATCGGGGGTCCCGCGCCGGCTCCCGACCGCGGCCGCTCCACCACCGTCACGCGGCCATCACGCGGCCGTCACTCCGCCGGGACGAAGCGCAGCGTGCCGGCGCGACGCGTGGGCCGGCCGGTATCGTTCGTGTGATTGACGCCGTCCATCACCGGGACCTCCGGGAAGTCGAAGGGGCTGACCCCGTCCAGGCAGGCCACGTTGACCGCGTGGACGTTCGGATCCGACCGCCGCTGATGATGCGTGTAGACGCCGCAGCGGGAGCAGAAGAAGTGCTGCGCCGCCCCGGTATGGAACCGGTAGGTCGTCAGCGCCTCCGCCCCCTGCAGGATCCTGACGCCGCCCGGCCGCGCCATGACGACGACGGCGCCGCGCATGCGGCAGTAGGAGCAGGTGCACCGCCGGATCGACGCGAGATCGTCGCTCAGGGCCGCCTCGAAGCGCACGGCCGCGCAATGGCAGCGGCCGGGCCGGATCGTCGCGTCGTCCGCCATGGTGCTGGGCTTCCCGCGCAGTGTCCCGCGATCCGGCTCGACGGTCGGTCCGGCCGGTGCCCCGGGGTCTAAGTCCGGGATGCCGCGCGGACAATCACCGTGTCTTCACGCGGGATGTCAGGAAAACTCACGCGGGCCCCCGGCAGGCCGGGAACCTGGCCGGTCACATCCGCTTCGGCACGGGCCTGCGGCAGTACAGGCGCGCCGCCTCGGCGGACAGGCCGTCCTGGGCGGCCGCGCACTGGTCGAGGGTGAGGCCGATGCTGGCCGCGTAGGGCTCGTTGGGCGACAGCGCGGCGCGGGCGAGGGCCGCGAGGTACAGCAGGAACGCCGCGCCCGCGACGATCAGCGCCGCGACGAGGGCACGGTTCAGCAGCATCGCCGGCGACCGCTCACGGGAGCCCGACCAGCAGCAGCGCGAGCGCAAGCACCGTCAGCCCCGCCCCAATCAGGGCCACGGCGGTGTAGTCCCGTCGGGATCGCCGCAGGGCTGCGCGGCCGGGCCGGATCACGGTCCGCGCCCCGGATCCCCGGGCAGGGTCCGCGTCGCGGGGCTGGCTCACTGCAGCAGGCCCCACAGGCCCGTGATCAGCCCGAAGGTGAGCGAGAGCATCGCTGCGCAGAGCAGGACGCGGTCGATCACGCGGGCGGCCCGATCCTCCGGCTGAACGTCGATCATGGCGGGACCTCCTCGCGGCCAGAGTGACGGGCGGCTGTTGCTGACCTGTGTCGACCTGTGTCGACCTGTGTCGGTCCGTCGCCGGCACACGCGCCCGTGCGGTCCGCGGCGGAGGCGGCCTCGGACGGGGCATCGCCGGCGCGGGCGCGGCGCCAAGGCACCGGAACACCCGGGATGCCGCGCGGTTGGACCGGCACCCCCACCGGAGACGACGCGTGACCACGGATCCGCTGCACAAGTATCCCCGGCCGCCCTTCGCGGCGCAGCCCCAGAGCTTCCCCGGCAAGACCGGCCGCATGGAGCCGGAACCCGACCACGGCGAGGCGAGCTACGCGGGCTCCGGCAAGCTGACCGGCCAGGCGGCGCTGATCACCGGCGGCGATTCCGGCATCGGCCGCGCGGTCGCCATCGCCTTCGCCCGGGAAGGGGCCGACATCGCCATCTCCTACCTGCCGGACGAGCAGGCCGACGCGGAGGCGGTCGCCCAGTGGGTCGAGAAGGCGGGCCGGCGCGCGCTGCTCCTGCCGGGCGACCTCAAGGACGCCGCCTACGGGCGCCAGATCGTCGCCCGCACGGTGGAGACGTTCGGGCGCCTCGACGTGCTGGTCAACAATGGCGCGTTCCAGCAGCCGAACCAGGACCTCGCCGGGATCGACGACGCCGTGTTCGAGGACCATTTCCGCACCAACGTGTTCGGCGCCTTCTACGTGACCAAGGCGGCGCTCGCCCATCTGAAGCCCGGCGCCTCGGTGATCTTCACCTCCTCGGTGAATTCCAAGCACCCGATGCCGTCGCTCCTGGCCTACAGCGCCACCAAGGGCGCCCTGAGCAACATGGTGCTCAGCCTCGCCCAGCTGCTCGCCGACAAGGGCGTGCGCGTGAACGGCGTGCTGCCCGGGCCGATCTGGACCCCGTTCATCCCCTCCGGGATGAGCCAGGATTCGGTGACATCGTTCGGCAGCCAGGTGCCGTTCGGCCGGCCCGGACAGCCGGCCGAACTCGCCTCGGCCTACGTGATGCTGGCCTCGGAGGAGAGCAGCTACACGTCCGGCGCGCTCGTCACGGTGGCCGGGGCCATGCCGGTGTTCTGACGCGCCTCTCCGACGCGCCGCGCGGACGGGCCCCACGTAGGGCGCCCGTCCGGAGCGGCGGCTCCCTCAGGCGGCGCGCATCTCGACGAGGAAGCGCATCACCTCGGCGCGCAGGGCCTCGGCGCTGCGGCAGACGTCGCCGGCGGCCGCACCGACCTCCCCGGCGACGCGGTGCGTCGCCTCCGCGGCCGCCGCGGCCGAGACCACGTTCTGGCTCACCGCATCGGTCCCCCGGGCGGCCCCGTCGATGTTCTGCGCGATGTGCCCGGTGGCGAACCGCTGCTGCTCGACCGCCGCCGCGATCGCGCTGGCGATCGCGTTCATGGTGTCGACGGTCCTGCCGATCGCGTTGACCGCGCCGACCGCCTCCGTCGTCTCGCCCTGGATCGCCGCGATCTGCGCGGTGATCTCCTCGGTGGCCTTCGCGGTCTGCCCGGCCAGGCCCTTCACCTCGGCGGCGACCACGGCGAAGCCGCGCCCGGCATCGCCCGCCCGCGCCGCCTCGATCGTGGCGTTCAGCGCCAGCAGGTTGGTCTGCTCGGCGATCGCCGAGATGATCCGCACGACCTCCCCGATCCGCTCCGCCGTCCCGGCGAGGCCGCGGATCTGCCGGTCGGTGCGCTCCGCCTCGGCCACGGCCTGGCCGGCGATGGTGGCCGACTTGGCGACCTGCCCGCCGATCTCGCCGATCGAGGCGGACAGCTCCTCGGTGGCCGCCGCCACGGTCTGAACGTTGGCGGCCGCCTGCTGCGCCGCCTCGGCCGCCGAGCCGGCCTGCCGTGACGCCTGCGCGGCGGTGTCGGCCATCGCCCCACAGGCCTCCCGCATGCCGGCCGCAGCGGCGTCGACCCGTGCCAGGAGCTGGCCCGCCTCGGCGTCGAAGCTGCGGGTCACCGCCTCCATCCATTGGGCGCGCTCCTGCCGGCGCTCCTGCTCGGCGCGCTGCTCGTTCGACAGGGTCCGCGCCTGGATCATGCTGTCCCGGAACACGCCGGCGGCCTCGGCCATCTGACCGATCTCGTCGCGCCGACCGAGCCCCGGGATCGCGAGGTCCGTCGCGCCGCCGGCGAGCTGGCGGAGGGCGGCCGTGAAGGCGCTCAGGGGGCGCGTGATGCTGCGCGCCAGCAGGAACCCGACCAGCCCGATCCCGATCGCGAGGGGGATCAGCCAGAGCAGGGTGGTGACCATCCGCGCCCGGTCCAGGGCGTGGATGTCGTCCACGTACAGGGCCGAGTTGATGACCCACTGCCAGGGCTCGTAGGCGAGCGAGTAGGCGACCTTCGGGGCGGCCTCGGTCTCGCCGAGGCGGGCCCACCGGTACTCGGTGAAGCCGCCGCCCTCCTGGGCGCGCTGGATCATCGTCCCCACGAAGGTCTTCTTCATCGCCGCGTCGTCGCGGGACCGCGTGTTCTCGATCTTGGGATCGGGATGGACGACGTTGCGCCCGATGTCGCCCGGGGTCGAGCTGTAGACGAAGACGTAGTCGTTGCCGTTGTAGCGCATCGCCCGCAGCGCGTCCGCCGCGCGCCGCCGCGCCTCGTCGACCGTGATGGTGCCGGCCTCCGCCTGCCGGGCGAACGCCACCACGATGCCGTGCGCCGACTCGACCTGGGCGCGGATCGCGGTCTTGCGACCCTCCATCATCACCGTGCCGACCGACGAGATCTGGACGCCCACGATCGCTATGAATGCCAGCAAGATACAGCTGATGAGATAGAATATCTTCTTGCCGATCGTCATTTCAAATATTCCTGCTCAACAATTCTATCGTCAGCCGCAGTTCATAGATAGAATCAACTGTGCTCCGGCGCCGCGGCGACCTATGATCTCTCCCAGATTGGAGTAATTCCATGCCGGCCACACATGTGAGATATGCTTCCTACTGCGCGCGGCAGCGCGGATGCGGCCGGGGGAATGGCACGGACGGACGCCCCCGTCCGGAGCGGCGTCGCGCGACAGCGCCGCGCCCCCGCGGCGACGGCGACGGCCTGACCGGCGTCGCGCGCCGTTTCGCCGGGCGGCCTCCCGTGGTATCCGGCGCGCTCACCCGCCACCTGCCGGATCGCGGGCGCGCCCCGCCCCCGGCGGGACGCCTCGCGGGCGGGACTACGGGCACAGCGCGGATCTGGGAACGTGACGGCGGCTGACGAACGCGGCGCACTGGCGGGATGGCGCTTCTCCGTCGCCCCGATGATGGACTGGACGGATCGCCATTGCCGGGCGTTCCACCGGTCCCTCTCCGCGCGCGCCCGGCTCTACACCGAGATGGTGACGACCGGCGCTGTGCTGCACGGGCCGCGCGAGCGCCTGCTCGGCTTCTCGGCGCTCGAGCACCCGGTGGCGGTCCAGCTCGGCGGCTCGGATCCGGCGGAGCTGGCGCAGGCCGCCCGGATCGCCGCGGATCTCGGCTACGACGAGGTCAATCTCAACGTCGGCTGCCCCTCGGACCGGGTGCAGGAGGGCCGCTTCGGCGCCTGCCTGATGCGCGAGCCGGCCCTGGTCGGCGACTGCGTCGCCGCCATGAAGGCCGCGGTCCCCGTGCCGGTGACGGTGAAGTGCCGGATCGGCGTCGACGACCAGGACCCCGAGGCGGCGCTCGACAGCCTGGCCGACGCCGTGGTGGCGGCGGGCGTCGACGGGCTGATCGTCCACGCCCGCAAGGCCTGGCTCCAGGGGCTCTCGCCCAAGGAGAACCGCGACGTGCCGCCCCTCGATTACGGCCGCGCCGCGCGGCTGAAGCGGCGGCTTCCCGGCCTGCCGATCGCGGTCAACGGCGGCCTGCGCGACCTGGATTCCGCGCGGGCGCGGCTCGCGGAGGTCGACGGCGTCATGGTCGGCCGCGCCGCCTACACCGAGCCGGCGCTGCTGCTCGGGGTCGATCCCGACCTGTTCGGCGTGCCGGCCCCGGCCCCCGACGCCTTCGCGGCGGTCGCGGCGTTCGAGCCCTACATCGCCGCGTGCCTCGCCCGGGGCGAGCGCCTCCACGCGGTCACCCGGCACATGCTCGGCCTGTTCAACGGCCGGCCGGGCGCGCGGGCCTTCCGGCGTCACCTCTCGACCCACGGGATGCGCCCGGAGGCCGACCTCGCGACCCTGCGGGAGGCGGTGGCGCTGGTCTCCCGCGCCGCGCCCGAGGCCCGCGCCGCCTGAGCAGCGGCCCGGTCAGGGCCGGCGCAGGATCAGGCGGTCGCCCCGGACCTCGTAGCCGGAGAGCCGCGACAGGAAGGTCTGGCCGAGCAGGTTCGCCGAGAGCGCGCCCGGCTTGGCCACCATGGCGTTGACCCGCCGCTCGGTGATCGTCCCGACGCTGAGCGAGTCGAGCTGGGTCGGCGCCGCGTAGGTGATGCCGTTGGCGGTGGAGACGCGGGCGGTGAAATCGGAGGGCGCGGGCGTGAGCCCCAGCGCGGCGGCGTTCTCGGCGGTGAGCACGACGCTGCTCGCCCCGGTGTCGAACAGGAAGGGCTGCACCCGGCCGTTCACCTGGGCGTCGACCCGGAAATCGCCGTCCGCCCGCCGGGTGACGGTCACGGAGCCGTCGCCGCTCGAGGTCGCGCTCCCCGGCCGCAGATCGCCGAGCACCCGGGCGCCGACGTCCTGGATCCGGTCGCGGTAGCTGTAGCCGATCACCAGGGCGAGGCCGATCAGCGCCCAGGCCAGGAGCGCCTGCAGGTTCGCGCCGAGCCGGGCCGTGAATTGCCGCCAGAACCCGGCCACCACCAGGAGCAGGATCGTGCCGGTCCAGGCGAGGTTGGCCAATTGGTCGGGCCCGATCACGCCGCCGACGGTGTCGCTGCCGTCGCTGAGGACCAGGGCGACGAGGACCAGGGCGAGGGCCGCGAGGCCGAGATAGATCATGACGGCAGCGGCGCTTCCAGGGGCGTCAGACCGGCGGCGCGCATCCGGGCGCCGAGCCCCGCCATCACGGCGCGGCGCTGCGGCTCCGACAGCGCGCCCCAGGCGGCGATCTCGTCGCGGGTCCGGCCGCAGCCGCAGCACAGGCCGGTCGCGGCGTCGAGGACGCAGACCTTGGTGCAGGGCGAGGCGGGTTTCGGCGCGGGCGGCATCGGTGATCCTTGGCCGCGGGATCGTGGCCGGGTCAAGACGCGGCGGGACCGCTCAATCCGCCACGCCCGCCGTCGCCGCCACCAGGGCCAGCAGGGCGGCGATCTCCGCGACCTGCTGGCAGGCGCCAATGACGTCGCCGGTCTGCCCGCCGATCTCGGCGCGCGCCAGCCGGGTGAGACCCAGGGCCGCGAGGCCGGCGCACAGCACCATCAGCGCGACCCCGCCGAGGGGCAGGCCGAGGGGCACGGCGCCGAGCGCCAGCAGCGCGCCGAGGCCGAGCGCGGTGGCGAGGCTCGCCCGGCCCGGGCGGCCGACCGAGGCGGAGAGGCCGCCGGGCCGCGCCGGCGCCAGCAGCACCATCGGGGCGAGGGCGGCGACCCGCGACAGGGCGGCCGCCAGGATCAGGCCGGTCACGGCCGCGTGGCCGATCCGGTCGAGGAGCGTCGCCAGGGCGCCGATCCGCAGGGCCAGCGCCAGGACCAGGGCGGCGCCGCCGTAGGCCCCGATCCGGCTGTCGCGCATGATCTCCAGGCGGCGCTCCGGGGTGGCGCCGCCGCCGAACCCGTCGGCGACGTCGGCGAGCCCGTCCTCGTGGAGGGCGCCGGTCGCCACCACGGCGACCGCCACCGCGAGGGTCGCGGCCAGGAACGGCCCGAGCCCGACGGCCCAGCCGGCCGCCAGCACCAGGGCGGCGGGCAGCGCCAGGATCACGCCGGCCAGCGGCAGCATCCGCGGCAGGGTGGTGAAGTCGGGGCTGCGGTGCGGGTCCGGCTCGCCGGGCAGTTGCGGCACCGGCAGGCGGGAGTAGAAGCGCAGGCACCCGGCGAGGTCGTAGAGGGCGCCGCGCCCGGGCCAGTCGGCCTCCCCGCCGGTCTGCCTGTCCATCGCGGTCTCTCGCATCCGCCCGCCACCGCGCGCCGCTCCCGTATAGTCTCCCCGTCCGGAGGCGCCCACAGGAAATCACCGCCGCCATGACCGATTCGACGACCGCTCCCGAACCCGGCCCCTTCGACGACATCCGCAACCTGCTGAAGGCGATGCCGGGCCCCGACGCGGAGGCGAAGGCCGCCGTCGCGGCCCGGGACGCGACCCTGACGAAGCCCGCCGGCTCGCTGGGGCGCCTGGAGAGCCTCGTGACGTGGCTGGCGGCGTGGCAGGGCAAGGCGCCGCCGACCTTCGACCGGCCGCTGGTCTGCGTCTTCGCCGGCAGCCACGGGGTCACGCGCCGCGGCGTCTCGGCCTTCCCGGACGCGGTCAACCGGCAGATGCTCGACAACTTCGCCGCCGGGGGCGGGGCGATCAACCAGATCTGCGCCGCCTACGGCCTCGGCTTCAAGGTGTTCGACCTCGCCCTCGACATGCCCACCGGCGACATCGCGGAGGGGCCGGCCCTCGACGAGCGCGCCACGGTCGCCACCATGGCGTTCGGCATGGAGGCGGTGGCCGCCGGCACCGACTGCCTGGGCATCGGCGAGATGGGCATCGGCAACACCACGGTGGCGGCCGCCCTCTACGCCGCCCTGTTCGGCGGCGATCCCGCCCACTGGGTCGGGCGCGGCACCGGGATCGACCGGGACGGCCTGTCGCGCAAGGTCGCGGCCGTGGAGGCGGCGCTCGCGCACCATGCCGGCCACCTCGACGACCCGCTCCAGGTCCTGGCGCGCCTCGGCGGCCGGGAGATCGCCGCCATGGCGGGCGCGATCCTGGCCGCGCGTCTGCAGCGCATCCCGGTGGTGATCGACGGCTACGTGGCGACCGCCGCCGCGGCGGTTCTGCACGCCGCAGACCCGGGCGCCCTCGACCACTGCCTCGCCGGCCACGTCTCGGCGGAGGGCGCCCACGCCGAGGTTCTGGAGCGGCTCGGGCTGGTGCCGCTGCTGGCGCTCGGCATGCGCCTCGGCGAGGCCTCGGGCGCCGGCATGGCGATGGGCCTGCTGAAGGGCGCGCTCGCCTGCCACACCGGCATGGCGACCTTCGCGCAGGCCGGTGTGTCCGAGAAGGGCGCGGGCTGACGCCGCGTCTTCGCGAGCGCAGCGAAGCAACCAAGGGCAGCGGGACGTCGGCAAGCGTAGCGTCGCTGGATTGCTTCGCTGCGCTCGCGAAGACGGACGGTCTTCTGGCCGGCCGTGATCAGCCGGTCTTCTCGATGTTCCAGAAGAACTGCACCGGCGCCATGACCATGCCCTTGAGCTTCGCGCTGACCGCCATCGGCTGCTGCACGAGGCCCGCGGGCGCGTAGGGCACGACCTCGAAGGCGCGCTCCTCGATGCGCGCGGCGAGCGCCTTCTGCTGCGCCTCGTCGCTGGTGGCGATCCAGTCGCTG
This sequence comes from Methylobacterium sp. C33D, assembly GCF_053345825.1. NCBI lineage: Bacteria > Pseudomonadati > Pseudomonadota > Alphaproteobacteria > Hyphomicrobiales > Methylobacteriaceae > Methylobacterium > Methylobacterium sp. C33D. Next base: position 23,250 of record NZ_JBKFAV010000020.1, on the reverse strand, counting down.
CGCAGGGTCTCCAGGGTCGGGTCGTCCGGCCAGCCGAACCACGCCGCCTGACCGTTGGCGCGGATCAGCGGGTGGAGCGCCGGGTTCAGCACGTCCGCCCCCGACCAGAGGGTGTGGAACAGCGACCAGCCACCGGCATCGACCGGCCCGCGGTTGCCGCGGCGGGCGATGAAGCTGCCCCAGTCGGTCGAGACCAGATCGACATTCATGCCGAGCTGCTTGAGCAGGTCCTGGGTCACCAGCGACTGGTTGTAGGCGATCGGCTGGTCGGCCGGGGCGAGCAGCACCACGCGCTCGCCCTTGTAGCCGGCCTTGGCCAGCATCGCCTTGGCCTTGGCGAGGTCCGCCTGCATGGCCGCGGCCCCGCCGGCCCCGGTCGACATCGGCGAGCCCGGCGTGAAGAAGGTCTTGGCCTCCCGGTAGTATTCGGGGCTGCCGACCACCGCCTGCATGTAGTCGTCCTGCTTCATGGCCATCATCACGGCCCGGCGGATCTCGGGATTGTTGAACGGCGGCTGCGTATGGTTGAACCGCATCAGCAGGATCAGCCCGAGCGGCACGTTGCGGATCTCGATCCCCGGCTTGCCCTTGAGCACCGGGATCAGGTCGATCGCCGGCTGCTCGTACCAGTCGACCGCCCCCTGGATCATCGCGCCCACCGCCGCCGAGGCCTCGGTGATCGCGAGCCACTCGATCCGGTCGACCTTGGCGACCTTGCCGCCGGCCGCCCAGGAGGGCGCCTCCTCGCGGGGGCGGTAGCCGGCGTGGCGGGTGTAGATCGCGTTCTGGCCGGGGATCCATTCCCGCGCCTCGAAGCGCCAGGGCCCGGAGCCGGTGGCGTCGGCGATCGGCTTCGACGCATCCTGGAGCGCGACGCGCTCCGGCATGATGAAGGGCACGTTGGAGGACAGCTTGCCGAGCGCCGCCGGGAGCAGGGGGAACGGCTTCTTCAGCGCGATGGTGAAGGTCCGCGCGTCCTCCTGGCCGTAGCCCTCCACGAAGCCCGCCAGGGTCTGGCCGAACGCGTCCCGCTTGGACCAGCGCGCGATGGACGCGATGCAGTCCTTGGCCTCGACGGGGGAGCCGTCGTGGAAGGTGAGGCCGTCGCGGAGATGGAAGGTCCAGCGCAGGCCGTCGGGCGCGGTCTGCCACGCGCTCACCATCTGCGGCTGGATGCGGAAATTCTCGTCGGTGGCGAACAGCGTGTCGTAGACGAGGTAGCCGTGGTTGCGGATGACGTAGCTCGTGGCGACGATCGGATCGAGGGACGGCAGGGGCGTCGACGGGATGAAGCGCAGCACGCTGCCGCCGCCGGGCTGGGCCCGGACCAGGTGCGGGAGGCCGAGGCCGGCGGCCGCGCCTGCGGTACCGGCCAGGATCTGGCGGCGGGAGAGCGTCATCGCGGGCACCCTTGTCGTGATCGGGCCCGTTGCCCGATTGATTTTATACAATTTCAACACTGAAGCTCCGCCGTCAAGGGTCCTGCGGAGCATCCGGGGCCGATCGGGAGCGAGACGATGAAGAACCGGACCATCGCGGGCTCGATCGGGACCGAGATCCGCCGGCGCATCCTCGACGGCCGCTATCCGGCCGGCTCCCAGCTCCGCCAGGACGGCCTCGCGGCGGAGTTCGGCGCCAGCCGGATCCCCGTGCGCGAGGCCCTGTTCCAGCTCGAGGCCGAGGGCCTCGTGCGGATCCTGCCCCATCGCGGCGCCATGGTGGCCCCGCTCTCGCCGGCGGACGCGGCCGAGGCCCTCGAGCTGCGGGGCGCCCTGGAGCCGCGCCTCCTGGCCCTCTCGGCGCCCCGCCTGACCGCCGACGACTTCGCCCGGGCCGACGCGCTGCTGGAGGAGTACGCCGCGGCCCTGCGGGCGGGCGCGACGGCGCGCTGGGGCGCCCTCAACACGGAGCTGCATCTGCTCCTCTACAGCCGGGCGGAGCGCCCCCGCGCCCTCGGGCTGGTCGGCTCCCTGCTGGCCGAGTGCGACCGCTACACCCGCCTCCAGCTCTCCACCGACAGCGCCGAGCTGGAGCGGGCCGACCGCGAGCATCGCGAGATCGTCCGGCTGTGCCGGAACGGCCACGTCTCGGCCGCCCGCGCCCTCCTGACCGACCATATCGACCACGTCGCCGCCGCGCTGATGGCGTTCCTCGGCGCCGCGCCCGGCCCGGCCCACGCGACGGCGATTGTATAAAATCCTTGCCAGACGCGCGCGGCGCTGCCATGGAGAGGCGTGCCGCCCCGCGGGGCCCGCGGGGCCGGCCGGGACGATCCCACCTCCCAGCAGGCGAGCCGGCGATGGCCTTCGATCGACACATCTTCTCCGGCACGATCCCGGCCCTGATGACGCCCTGCCGGCCGGACCGGTCGCCCGACCTCGACGCCCTCGCGCGCAAGGGGCGGGAACTCGTCGATGCCGGCATGTCGGCGGTCGTCTACTGCGGCTCGATGGGCGACTGGCCGCTGCTCACCGACGAGGAGCGGATGGCGGGCGTCGAGCGGCTGCTCGCCGCCGGCGTCCCGGTGATCGTCGGGACCGGCGCGCAGAACCCGAAGCGGGCCGCGGCGCTCGCGGCGCACGCCAAGGCGGCCGGCGCCCACGGCCTGATGATCATCCCGCGGGTCCTGTCGCGCGGCAGCTCGGCCGCGGCCCAGGAGGCGCATTTCGGCGGCATCCTGGAGGCGGCCGTCGACCTGCCGTCGGTGATCTACAACAGCCCCTATTACGGGTTCGAGACCCGGGCGGACCTGTTCTTCCGCCTGCGCGCCCGCCACCCGCACCTCGTCGGCTTCAAGGAGTTCGGCGGCGCGGCCTCGCTCACCTACGCGGCCGAGCACATCACCGGCCAGTCGCCCGACATCACCCTGATGGTCGGCGTGGATACCCAGGTGGTGCACGGCTACGTCAATTGCGGCGCCCGGGGCGCCATCACGGGCATCGGCAACGTCCTGCCGCGGGAGGTGCTCCACCTCGTCGCCCTGTGCGAGAAGGCCGCAGCGGGCGACGTGCGGGCCCGGCGCCGGGCCGAGGAACTCGACGCCGCGCTGGCGATCCTGTCGAGCTTCGACGAGGGGACGGACCTCGTCCTCTACTACAAGCACCTGATGGTGCTGGAGGGGAACCCGGAATACGCGCTCCACTTCAACGCTACCGACGCGCTGAGCGCCGGCCAGCGCCACTACGCGGAGACGCAGCTGCGCCTGTTCAAGGCGTGGTACGCGCAGTGGTCGGAGGCGGGCGCCGGGGCCTGATCCCCGGGCGCGCCGCCGAACGCAGGGCAGCCCGCCTTTGCGCGGGACCGCCCGTCGGCGCTATGGCGGGGGCGAGATCGGCCTTACCCGCGAACATCCATGAAGATCACCCAAGCCTTCACCTTCGAGGCGGCCCACCGGCTGCCGAACGTGCCCGAGACCCATCGCTGCCACCGGATGCACGGGCATTCCTACCGGGTCGAGCTGACGGTCGCCGGCCCGGTCGATCCCCACACCGGCTGGGTGATCGACTTCTACGACATCGAATCGATCTTCGGGCCGCTGCTCGCCCGGCTCGACCACCACTGCCTCAATGAGATCGAGGGGCTGGAGAACCCGACCGCCGAGAACATCGCCGCCTGGATCTGGCAGCGCCTCCGGCCGGACCTGCCGGGCCTCGCGCTCGTGCGGGTCGCCGAGACGCCGATGTCCTGGGCCGAGTACGATGGCGAGTGAGACCGCGATCGCCGGCGACCGCGCCGCGCTGGTGCTGTTCTCCGGGGGCCAGGATTCGGCCACCTGCCTGGCCTGGGCGCTGGACCGGTTCGACCACGTCGAGACCCTCGGCTTCGACTACGGGCAGCGCCACCGGGTCGAGCTCGACCGCCGCGCGGCCCTGCGGGCGGGCACGACCGCCCTCGATCCCGCTTGGGCGGCCCGCCTCGGCGAGGACCACACGCTCGCCCTCGACGCCCTCGGGCAGGTCTCCGAGACGGCGCTGACGCGGGAGGCCGCGATCGGCTACGAGGCGTCGGGCCTGCCCAACACCTTCGTGCCCGGCCGCAACCTCGTGTTCCTGACCTTCGCGGCGGCGCTCGCCTACCGGCGCGGGCTCCGCCACGTGGTCGGCGGCATGTGCGAGACCGACTATTCCGGCTACCCGGATTGCCGCGACGACACCATCAAGGCCCTGCAGGTGGCGCTCAATCTCGGCATGGAGCGGCGCTTCGTGCTGCACACGCCGCTGATGTGGCTCGACAAGGCGCAGACCTGGGAACTCGCCGAGAGCCTCGGCGGCCGGGCGCTGGTCGACCTGATCGTCGAGGAGAGCCACACCTGCTACCTCGGCGAGCGCGGGCAGCGCCATGCCTGGGGCTACGGCTGCGGCACCTGCCCGGCCTGCCGCCTGCGGGCGGACGGCTACGCCCGGTTCACTGCGGCCTGAGGCCGTCGACCAGCACGGCGAGCGTCCCCCGGAAGGCGTTGGGGCTCGCGAACAGGCGCTCCATCAGGAGCGCCCCCTCCAGGGTGGCGACGACGTAGCGGGCGAGCACCGCCGGGTCGGCGCCCGCACGGACGCTGCCGTCCGCCTGGCCCGCGCGCAGGATGCCCTCCAGCCACGCGAGATGGTCCGCGAAGAAGGCCGCGATGTCCCGGCGCAGGCGCTCGGGCAGGGCCTCGCCCTCGATGGCCAGCGCCGCGCAGAGGCAGCCGAGCCCCTGCTCGACGCCGCCGAGGTAGAGCCGCCCGTAGGCCTCGACCCGGCCCGGCCCGTCCGGCACGTCCCGGCGGATCGCCTCCAGGGCCGCCGCGTAGCGCGCCGCGTAGGCCGCCACGAGGGCGGCGCCGAGATCGACCTTGGTGGGGAAATGGTGGTGGATGCTCGCCTTGCGGATGCCCACCGCCGCCGCGAGGTCGGCGTAGCTGAAGCCGGCGAAGCCGCGGCCCCGCACCAGGGTCTCGGCCTGCATCAGCAACTCGGCGCGGGTATCCCTCATCGCGGCGATCGTCGCTCCAAACTCGCCCCCGTCACCGCACGAAGTCACGCGAACGTGCGGCCGCGGCGGAGACCGGCTCCCGGCGGGCCCTTGACGGACCGACAATCTACCTACTTAATGGTAGACAATCAAGATCGGGCAAGATCGGGAGGTACCGGCATGGCGGCACGCGCCGTCCAACCGCGGATGCAGGCCGCCGGGCCGACGCGACGGCACGCCCTCTTCGCGGGTCTCTGCCTGTGCTGCCTGCCGACGCTGGGCCGCGCCGCCGAGAGCTTCACGATGGAGGAGGTCGGGCCCGGCCTGTACGTCCGCAAGGGCCTGATCGCCGACGCCACCTCCGAGAACGCCGACGCCATCGCCAATATCGGCTTCCTCGTCGGCAGGACCGGCGTGGTGGTGACCGAGTCGGGCGGCAGCCTCGCCGACGGCCAGTGGCTGCGCGCCGAGATCGCCAAGCGCACGGACAAGCCGATCACCCACGTGGTGCTGACCCACGTCCACCCGGACCACGTCTTCGGGGCGGGGGCCTTCGTCCAGGACAAGCCGGTCTTCATCGGCCACGCCAAGCTCACCGAAGCGCTGGCGGCCCGGGGCGAGTTCTACCGCAAGCGGCTCATCGACCTGCTCGGCGAGGACCGGACCGGGCCGGTGGTCTACCCGACGATGACCGTTGCCGACACGGCCGAGATCGACCTCGGCGACCGGCGCCTGACCTTCACGGCGCACGGTCCGGCGCACACCACCTCGGACCTGTCGATGATCGATTCCGGCAGCGGCCTGCTGTTCCCCGCCGACCTGCTGTTCGTGAACCGGATCCCCTCCCTCGACGGCAGCCTCAAGGGCTGGCTCGCCGAGATCGAGCGGCTGAAGGCCATGGGGCCCGCCCGGGCCGTCCCGGGCCACGGCCCCGTCGCGGTCGACCTCGCCCCGGCGCTCGCCGACCTCTCCGGCTACCTGACCGCCCTGCGCGACGGCACCCGGGCAGCGATCGCCAAGGACGTCCCCATCGAGAAGGCCGTGACCAGCGTCGCGGCGGACCAGCGCGACAGGTGGGCGCTGTTCGACACCTACAACGGCCGCAACGTCACCGTGGCCTACCAGGAACTCGAGTGGGAATAGGGTTCGAGATCCCCATATCTGAATCAATCGGGAGGCACGCCATGACGCACAGGATCGGACAGACCTACATCGGACAGACCTTCTCCACCCTCGCCCTCGGCCTCGTCCTGGCGACGACGGCCCTGTCGGGGCCCCTCGCCGGCGCCGCGCGGGCGGCCGGCGCCTCCGACACCGACCAGGAGCGGGCGGCCCGCTGGCAGGAGATCGCCAAGTCGATCTTCGGCGACCGCCAGATCGCGCCGACCGACAGCCTCGTGAAGATCGAGGCGCCCGCCCGGGCGCTCGACGCCGCCCTGGTGCCGATCACCCTGACCATGCCCAATGACGGGCAGATCAAGGCGGTCTCGCTGATCATCGACGACAACCCGGCGCCCTACGCCGCCAAGTTCGAGTTCGGGCCGGCCGCCGACCCGGCCGAGCTGAAGCTGCGCGTGCGGGTCAACAACTACACCGACATGCACGCCGTGGTGGAGACGACCGACGGCAAGCTCTACGAGGCCAAGCAGTTCGTGAAGGCCTCCGGCGGCTGCTCGGCCCCGATGGGCATGAGCGACGAGGAGGCGATGAAGGGCATGGGCGACATGCGCATGAAGTTCGCCGAGACGGCGGCCGGCAAGCCCGTGGAGGCGACGCTGATGATCCGCCACCCGAACTTCTCCGGCATGCAGATGAACCAGGTGACCCGCGACTACACCCCGGCGCGCTACATCGACAAGGTCACCGTCTCGGCGGGCGACCGGAAGGTCTTCACCATGACGGGCGACATCTCGATCGCCTCGAACCCGGTGATCAACTTCGCGCTCAAGCCGGACGGCAAGCCGATCCAGGTCGCGGCCTCCGACAACCAGGGCGGCCAGTGGCAGCACAGCTTCACGGCGCCGAGCCCGACGAACTGACCATGCGGCGCCTCCTCCTGACCGGCCGGGCCGCCGCGGCCTGCGCGGCGCTCCTCTGCCTCGCCGCGGCGCCGGCCGACTCGCCGGTGAACGTGCCCGAGCCGGAGGGGCTCTACGCCGGCCCCCCGAAGGGCTACACGCCGCAGACCCTCAAGGGCGCCGCGGTGGTCGACGCCGACGCCGTCGCGGCTCTGATCGCCGGGCCCGACAGGCCGGTGCTGCTCGACGTGGCGGCGCCGGACCGCAAGCCGTCGAACTTCCCGGAGGGCCGCCTGTGGCTGCCGGTGCATCCCTCGATCCCCGGCGCCGTCTGGATGCCGGAGGCCGGCGCCGATCCCCTGGCCCCGGCGCGCGAGGCGCTGTTCTACGCCCGCGTCGCGGCGCTGACCGGGGGCGACACGGCCAGGCCCGTCGTGGTGTTCTGCCACGTCGAGTGCTGGGGCAGCTGGAACGCCGCCAAGCGGCTGGTGCGGAAGGGCTATACCGGCGTGCGCTGGTTCCCCCAGGGCGTCGAGGGCTGGCAGGAGAAGCACGAGACCGCGAACCTGAAGGTCGATCCGGACTGGAAGGCCGGCGCCGAACCGCAGGCGGGGCGCTGACCCGCGGCGCCGGGCATTGTAAGCAGGGGCCCGGAACGCGGCTCGCGAAGCGGGACGCGCCCCCGCTCCCGGGCGGGAGAGAGCGCCCCCGCCGCGTCCGCGGTGTCCGGAATGAGGTCTGAACCATGTCGCAGGTCGTGCAGTCCCGCCGGCTCCGGGCGATCGATATCGGCAAGCGCAAGGCCGAGGGGCGCAAGATCATCGCGCTCACCGCCTACCACGCCCACACCGCCGGCATCGTCGATCCCTACTGCGACTTCATCCTCGTGGGCGATTCCCTCGGCATGGTCATGCACGGGATGGAATCGACGATCCCCGTGACCCTGGAGATGATGATCCTCCAGGCCCAGGCGGTGATCCGCGGCACGCAGAAGGCGCTGGTCGTGGTCGACATGCCGTTCGGCTCCTACGAGGCGAGCCGGGAGCAGGCCTTCCTCAGCGCCTCCCGGGTCCTCAAGGAGACCGGCGCCGGCGCGATCAAGATGGAGGGCGGCGCCCACTTCGCCGAGACGGTGGCGTTCCTCGTCCAGCGCGGCGTGCCGGTGATGGGCCATATCGGCCTGACCCCGCAGGCGGTGAACACGATGGGCGGCTTCAAGGTGCAGGGCCGGGGGCCGGACGACGAGCGCCGCCTGCTGGAGGATGCCCGCGCCGTCTCGGAGGCCGGCGCCTTCGCGATCGTGCTCGAGGGCATCGTCGAGCCGGTGGCGCGGGCGATCGCGTCCTCGCCCCGGGTGACCGCCGCCACGATCGGCATCGGCGCCTCGGCAGTCTGCGACGGCCAGATCCTGGTGCTGGAGGACATGCTCGGCCTGTCCGAGCGCACGCCGAAATTCGTGCGCCAGTTCGGGAGCCTGCGGACCCACATCGAGGACGCCGTGAAGGCCTACGCCGAGGAGGTCCGGGCCGGACGGTTCCCGGCCGACGACCACACCTACGGGTAGGGCAGGGCGGGGGCAGGGCGGGGGCAGGGCCCGGCCGGCGCGCCCGCGAAGTCCTGAACGGACCGCGCCGGCCCCGTTCAGCCGGAGCGGTCTATCGGTCCGCCGGTCGTGCCATCGGGAGTAGGCGCCGTGAGGCTTGTCAGCGCGTTCGCGGCCTGCGCCGCCTGTGTCGGAGCCGCCCTGGCCGGACCGCGACCGGCCCTCGCGCTCGCGAACCCGGCCTCGGCCTTCTGCGCGACCATGGACGGTCGATCGATCCTCGCGAAGCTCCCCGACGGCGGCACGATCGGGCTGTGCGCCCTTCCGGGCCGGAAGATCGTCGAGGAATGGACGCTGTACCGGATGTTCCACGGCAAGAAGCCGGCACCCGACGCCAACCCGTTCCGATAGCCCGGCCGGCGCCTCCGGTCCGGTTCTCGGGCAGTTCTCGGGCAGTTCTCGGGCAGCCTTCGTCCACCTTCCATCGGACCGCACCCGCATTCGACGCGCGATCAGGGCCGGCGTGATTGATCTCGCCGGCCCGACGATGCCATCCTCGTCGTCCGAACGCTCTCAGGCGGGATCGACGACTCATGCAGCGGGCCCGATCGCGCCGGCGCCTCGTCGGCGCGTGCCTCGCCCTCGGCCTGATCGCGGCCGGGCCCGGAGCCGGATCCGCCGGGACCCTGACGCGGGCGCAGGTCGAGGCGCAGCTGCCGGCGCTGGAGGCGCTGGCGCAGCGGGCCGTCGACGCGGGCGCGGTGCCGGGCCTCGCGGTCGCGGTCGTCCTCGGCGACGCGACGCTCCTCCTGAAGGGATACGGCCTCAGGCAGGCCGGGAAGCCCGAGCCGGTCGGCCCCGACACGGTCTTCCAGATCGCCTCTCTGTCCAAGCCTGTCACCGCGACGATCGTGGCGGCCCTGGTCGGCGACGGGGTGGTCGACTGGGATTCGCGCGTCGCGGATCTCGATCCCGCCTTCCAGCTGCGTGAGCCCTACCCGACCGCGCAGGTCACGGTGCGCGACTTCCTGAACCATCGCAGCGGCCTGCCGGGGACCGCCGGCGACGATCTGGAGGCGATCGGCTTCGGACGCGACGCGATCCTGCACCGGCTCCGCCTCGCGCCGCCCGCCTCCAGCTTCCGCGCCGGCTACGCGTACAGCAATTTCGGCTTCACCGAGGGCGCGCTCGCCGCCGCGAGGCCGACCGGCCAGCCCTGGGAGGCGGTCGCCCGGGACCGGCTGTTCCGGCCCCTCGGGATGACCGCCACCGGCACGACCCACGCGGAGTTCCTGAGCCGGGCCGACCGCGCGGCGCTCCACGTCCGGGCCGGGGGCGTCTGGACCGCCAAGGTCGAGCGGAACCCCGACGCGCAGGCGCCGGCGGGCGGCGTCAGCAGCGATGTCCGCGACCTCTCCCGATGGCTGCGGCTCGTGATCGGCAGCGGCCGCTACGAGGGGGCGCAGCCCGTCGCGGCCGCGGCGCTGGCGCAGACGCACGTCCCGCTCACGGCCCGCGGCCGCAACCCCGTGACCGGCGCGGCGTCCTTCTACGGCCTCGGCTGGAACGTCGAGTACGGTCGCCACGGCCCCGTCTGGGGCCACGCGGGCGCCTTCAGCGTCGGGGCGCAGACGCTGGTCTCCATCCATCCGGAGGCCGGTCTCGGGATCCTCGTCCTGACCAACGCCTTCCCGTCCGGCGTGCCGGAGGGGCTGGCCGACAGCTTCGCCGACCTCGTCTTCGACGGCCGCGCCGGCCGGGACTGGGTGACGGCCTGGGGCGCGGCCTACGAGACCCTGTTCGCGCCCGGCATCGCCGCCGACAAGGCGGCCTACGGCACGCCGCCGGCGTCGCCCGCCGCGCCCCTGGCGCTCTCGGCCTACGCCGGGCGCTACGCCAACGCCTATGTCGGCGAGGCCGTGGTGGCCGAGGCGGACGGCGCCCTGACGCTGACGGTCGGCCCCGGGGGCGCGCGCCGCTACCCGCTCCGGCACTTCGACCGCGACCTCTTCCTCAGCTTCCCGGACGCGGAGGCGCCCGACCGCCCCTCCGCCGTCCGCTTCGCCATCGGCAGCGACGGCCGGGCCGCCGCCCTGACGGTGGACGCGCTCGACGCGAGCGGGCTCGGCACCCTCGCGCGGCGGGACTGACCGCCGCCGTCACCCCGCCCGCCGCGACGGCAGCCGCAGGCCCGGGGCCGGGCGCTCCAGCAGCACCTCCCGGCGGAAGCGCACCAGCCGCGCCGGCCGGCCGGCGGCGCCGCTGGTCACGCTCTCGGTCTCCTCCACCAGCCCCTGCTGGGCCACGAGCCGCCGGAAGTTCTGCTTGTGCAGCTGCGTTCCCGACAGGGCCTCCACGGTCTTCTGCAGCTGCAGCAGGGTGAATTCCGGCGGCATCAGCTCGAACACCACCGGGCGGTACTTGATCTTGCCCCGGAGCCGGCCGATCGCGGTGGCGAGCACCCGCCGGTGGTCGAACGCCATCGGCACGCCGGTCGGGTCGTTCGGCAGGGCCGGGCCGGAGTTGCCCCGCGCCTCCGGGATCAGCCCGGCCTCGAACAGCAGCTCGTAGCGCTCGAGGACGCGCTCCTCGTTCCACGTGCCGCCGTTCATGCCGAAGGTCAGGCCGAGGCGGTCCAGGCGGCGGGTCCGGGTGGCGCAATCCTCGGGCTCGGACGCCCATTCGGCGAGCCGCGCCTCGATGGCGTCGAGCTGGCGCGGGCGCCCCTGCCGGAAATCCTCGTAGGGCAGGTAGCGGTACCAGTTCTGCCACGCGGCCTCGGCGAGCCCCGCCGGCCGCTCCTCGCGGACGAGCGCCAGATAGGCCACCGAGAGCGAGTGCACCCCCGACAGGGTCGCCGTGCCGGAGCGGTCGCGGTCGCCGAAGGTGTAGAGCTGCTCCACGTAGCCGAGGCGCTGGTGCGTCTGCCGCTCCACCCAGGCGCGCAGGCCCCGCTCCAGCGTGGCGTGCTCGGGGACGAGGGGGCCGGCCGGCAGGCCGTCGCCGCGGCCGGGCGCCTGGTCGGGAACCCGGATCGTCAGGGCGCGCGGCTCCCCCTTGGTCGCGGCGACGATCACCGCGACGAGGCCTACGGAGGAGCGCTCCGGCGGGGCCTGCCCCCCGCGCGCGTCCGTCTGCGCCGCGGCACCCGTCATCGTTCCTCGACCGTCCGTCCCCCGGGATGCGCCGTAGCGGATCCCACCTATAGGGGGACAGGATCGCCGCGCGTCAACGCCGCCGTATGACGGAGCGGGGGACCCGTCGACGCACCGCTCTCCACCGGCCGCTTGCCAACGCCGCGAGGCCTGCCCAAACAGGGGTCCGGGAGCGCCGGCACGGGACCGGCCGAGGCGGACCGAGCGACGACAGCGATGCCAGCGAGCGCGACTTCCCCCGCAGCTTCCCCCTCGATCCCGACCGGCAGCCAGCCCGTCGACCTGCGGCTCTACGGGCTCCTCGATGTCGGCGTCTGCGGCGCCGACGGGGCGCGGCTGGCGGAGCTCGGCGCCGAGGCGGTGGCGGGGGGCTGCACCCTGCTCCAGTACCGCGAGAAGAACATCGCCGATGCCCGCGCCGCCCTGGCGCGGATCCGGGCGATCCTGGCAGCGGTGGGCGGCCGCGTCCCGGTCCTCGTCAACGACCGCGTCGACCTCGCCCTCGCGGCCGGAGCAGACGGGGTGCATCTCGGCCAGGGCGACCTCCACCCGGCCGACGCGCGCCGGCTCCTGGGGGAGGGCGCGATCATCGGCCTCACCCTGAAGAAGCCCAGCCAGGCCGACGAGCTGTACCGGCTGCCCGTCGACTACGCCTGCATCGGGGGCGTGTTCGCCACCACCAGCAAGGACAATCCCGACCCGCCGGTGGGTCTCGACGGCTTCGCCAGCATCGCCTTCCGCGCCCGCCTCGCCCGCGGGGCCGGCCTGCCGCTCGGCGCCATCGCGGGGATCGGGCTCGACAACGCCGCCGCGGTGGTCGCCGCGGGGGCGGACGGGGTCGCGGTCATCACCGCGCTGTTCGGCGCGGAGTCGGTGCGCCAGCGGGCCCGCGACCTGCGCGCGCGGATCGACGGCGCCCTGGCGGAGCGGGCCGGCGCCCGATGAGCGGCCCCGCGCCCATCGCCGTCACGATCGCGGGCTCGGATTCCGGCGGCGGGGCCGGCATCCAGGCCGACCTCAAGACCTTCTCGGCGCTGGGCGTCTACGGCGCCAGCGTGATCACGGCGCTGACCGCGCAGAACACGCGGGGCGTCCAGGGCATCCACGACGTGCCGGCGGAGTTCGTCGCCCGGCAGATCGACAGCGTGTTCCCCGACCTCGCCGTGAGGGCCGTGAAGATCGGCATGCTGTCGCAGACCGCGGTGATCGCCGCGGTCGCCGACGGACTGGCCCGGCACGCCGGGTCGATCCCGGTGGTCCTCGACCCGGTGATGGTCGCCACCAGCGGCGACCGGCTGATCACCGACGCGGCCGTGGCGACGCTGCGCGAGCGGCTGCTGCCCCGGGCCGACCTGATCACCCCCAACCTGCCGGAGGCGGCGGTGCTCCTCGGCGAGCCCGTCGCGGCGGACGCGGCGGCGATCGTGGCCCAGGCGCGCCGGCTCGTGGCCTTGGGCGCCCGGGCGGTGCTGATCAAGGGCGGCCACGGCACCGGGCGCGAGAGCATCGACCACCTCGTCACGGCGGACGGCACCCTGCGGACCCTGTCCGCGCCGCGGATCGCGACGCGCAACACCCACGGTACGGGCTGCACGCTCTCGGCCGCGGTGGCGGCGGGCCTCGCCCAGGGCCTGGCGCTGCCGGAGGCGGTGGCGGAGGCCAAGGCCTACCTCACGGCCGCCCTGGCGGCCGCGGACGGCCTCGCGGTCGGGGCGGGCCACGGGCCGGTCCACCACTTCCACGCCGTCTGGTCTTAGGCCGGTTCCGGGCCGGTCCCGGGCCGGTCCCGGGCCGGTCCCGGGCCGATCGCATCCGCCGCCTTTCCGGTGCGCACGCCGCCGCGCACGCCGCCGGCCGCCTTGCAACCGGGCGACGATTGCGTTTGAAGAAGCGCACGATCGTTCGGATAACGGAACGGTGCAGGCGGATCGGGGACGATGCAGGATCAGGCGGAACGGCCCGACCGGGCGCGCGGGCGCGACCTGCTGACCGGGGCGCAGGCGCTCTCCGGCCAGCTCGGCAAGACCATCCAGCGGCTGCGCAAGGCCTACAACCTGTCGCTCTCGGAACTCGCCGAGCAGTCCGGCGTGGCCAAGTCGATCATCAGCCAGATCGAGCGCAACGAGACCAACCCGACCCTGGCGACGATCTGGCGCCTGTCCCAGGCCCTCGACGTGTCGATCGAGCGGGTGCTGGCGGCCGGCGACGAGGAGCCGTTCATCGAGAAGACCTCCCGGTCCGACACGCCGATCCTCGTCTCCGAGGACGGGAAGGTGCGGCTGGCGATCATCGGCTGGCTCAAGACGATCGAGTGGCTGCAATGGTACGAGGTCACGGCCGACCCGGGCGGCGTCCTCGACTCGGACCCGCACCAGCGCGGCTCGGTCGAGTCCCTCTCGGTCACCGAGGGCGCGTTCGAGGTCGAGATCGGCGGCGTCGTGCAGCGGGCGCGGGCCGGCGAGACCCTGCGCTACCGCTGCGACCGGCCCCACCTCGTGCGCTGCACGGACGGCCCGGCCCGGGCCACCATGGTGGTGATCATGAAGGCCGCCGTGATGGAGTGAGGCGGCCCGGTCAGCCCGCCGGTCCGCCCTCGGCGCCCCGCGCGAGGGCGCGCGCGCGGTAGTCGCGGGGGCTCAGGCCGTAGCGCTCCTTGAAGCGGTGGGAGAAGTGGGACTGGCTGAGGAAGCCGCAGCCATACGCCAGGGTCCCCAGCGGCATGTGGGAGCAGCCCGGATCGGCCAGACGCCTGGCCGCGACCTCCAGCCGGCGGTGCCAGATCCAGTCGGCGATGTGCCGCTCCCGCGCGTGGAACAGCGCCTGCAGCCGCCGCAGGGACACGCCGGCCGCGGCCGCGATCCGGGGCGGGTCCAGGGTCGGATCGTGGAGATTGGCCTCGATGAAGGCCCGGGCGCGCTGCATCACGACGCTGTCCCGCACGGGCTGCTGCACCTCCTGCGCGAGCCGCTCCGCGAGGCTGGCGACGATGAGGTCGAGCCCCGTGGCGACCATCCGCTCGGCCATCTGGGGTGTCAGCTGGTCGCCCAGCCTGAGCAGGTTCCCGAGGAACGACCGGGTCAGGGTCGCCGTCCCGAGAGCGCCGCCGACGGTCACGCCGGCGAACAGGCGGGCTGAGCCCAGGGGTCCCTCGAGTCGCTCCCGCGGGATCCCGATCGCCAGCACCTCGCTGTAGCCGTTGTGCTCGATGGTCCAGGGCGTATTCGTATCCCGGATCGAGAAATCGCCACGTTGATCCGTGCCGGACCGACCGTACTGGTCCGCACGAACGCGCCCGGAGAGCACCATGCTCATGAACAGGTGGTCGGTCTTGTGGTTCTCGTGCCGGAGCGTGCGCGGCGTCGTGGCCGCCCGCAGGTTGCGCAGCGCGAATCTCGTGAAGACCAAGCCGCCGATACTGGTCCCCTCGATCGTGGCGTGAAACGGCTCGTCGTTGAGGGGGCTCTGCGCCATGGGAACAAGGCGATCTTCGCAGACGTCTCGCCAAAGGCGAAACTTGTCCTTCTCCAATACACCGTCAGTTGAAAACAGAGTCTGCATCGCGGCAGCGCTATGAACGCGCCGGCCGCGATCTGCAACCGCGCGCCGTCCCGCACGCCGCCGCGGATCGAGCGGCTGGACGCGCCGAGCGGTCGCGCCGGACGCACCGGGTCGCGGCCTCCGGGCCGGCGCGCGGGGCCCGCGCGATCGGCATCCGGGGCGAGGATCTGTCGGGCGTGCCCCGGCGGGGGCGTCGGCGCGGACCGGCCGCGGGGGCCGTCAGCGCCCGCTGTTCACCCAGCGCACCACGTCGGCCAGGACGATGGTCAGCGCCTGATCGAGGGCGCGGGCGCCGTTGCCGGCATCGATCTTGGAGACCGGCACGCGGGCCGTGAAGATCCGCGCCGCCGCGACCTTGCCGGTGCCGTCGGCCACGAGCTTCAGCGACAGGTCGACCACCGCCTCGCCGGTCCCGGACTGCACGTCGAAGGCCCGGATCTCGCTGATCAGCTGGTAGTCGGCCACGACCTTGTCGCCGGGCCGGCTCACCGAGCGGAGCCGCCCGGAATTCTCCAGGCTCTGGATGAGCCGCGTCTGGATCAGGCGCGGCAGCCGGTCGGCCCACTGGCCGCCGCCCAGGAACGACAGGGCGCCGCCAGTCTCGCGGACGATGATCCGGTCGGCCTCGAAGGGCTGGATGCTCACCGGCTCCGACACCACGATCGAGCGGCCGGCCGCGATCGGCCGCCCCGCGGCCGGCAGCGCCGCGAGGTCGAAGGTGAGGGGCGCCGCGCCGCCGCAGCCGCCCAGGAGGGCGGCGAGCAGCGCGGCGGCGGCGATGTGGGACGAGCGGACCATACGCATGACCTGAAGGACCCCGCCGGCGAACGGCGGAGCTGTATAAGCTATGCGGTTAAAACTAATCCGCTGCGGCATCTGTGCCGTGCGCCGGGACACATGCGCCCGGCGACGCGGCATTTCACCGGCCACCGTTGTATTCAGGCAACGAGGGCTTGCCGCCGAAGATCACTTGGCTCGGGTCGCGCTCAAGGCTGCGCACCGTGCGGTTGAGGGTGCTCAGCGTCCGCTGCCCGTCGCCCGACAGGGCCTCCACCTCCCGGCGGCCGGTGCCGCTCAGCCGGCCGAAATTGGCCGAGATGCTGGCGGTGCGCTTGTCGAGGTTCTCCGACATGGTCCGGAACGCCTTGCCGGCGTCGCGCACCGAGATCGCCGCCGCGCGGATCTCCGCGAAGGTGCTGGAGCCCTCCTGGCCGGAGGCCGAGCCCAGGAAGCTCTCGGCGCCGTTGAGCACCGCGTCGATCTTGTCGGCCGAGGCGCTGAGCTTGCCGGCCAGCAGCCGGGCGTCGTGCAGGCCCGCCTCGATGTCGGGGCTGGCCTTGGACAGGGCCGCGGAGAAGCGGTCGGCGTTGTCGATCACCCGGCCGAGCTTGGCCCCGTCCACGGCCTTCACCAGCGCGGAGATGTTCGGGCCGGCATCGGCCAGCGTCTTCGAGAAGGTCTCGACATTGGCGAGCGACCGGTTGATCGCCCCCTCGTTGGCGGAGACGAGCCGGTCGAGGCGGGCCAGCATGTCGTCGGCCCGCTGCGCCACCTGGCGCGCCAGCGCCATCATGTCCTGCATGTCGGAGGAATCGGCGAAGATCGTCGGCGGCTCGCCGTTGGCCATCGGGGCCAGCACCGGCGCGTCGGCGTTGCCGCCCGACAGGGAGATCACCGAGACGCCGGTGAGCATCGCCGAGTCGAGGCGGGCGCGGGTGTCGGCCCGGAGCGGGGTCGCGGGATCGACCTTGATCGTGGCGAGCACCCGGCGGGGATCCTGCGGGGCGAGGCGGATATCGGTGACCTCGCCGACCTTGATGCCATTGAAGTTCACGCTCGAGCCGCGCGACAGCCCCCCGACCGAGCCGGAGAAGACGATGCGGACGAGCTGGCTGACCTGCCGCGACGAGCCGCCGGAGAGCCACAGCACGGTGCCGAAGCCCGCCAGGATGACGGCGATCGTGAAGGCCCCGATCAGGGCGTAGTTCGCGCGGGTTTCCATGCGCTCAACCTGCGGTTCTGGCCGGCGGAGATCCGGCCGGGCCTGGAGCCCCGGCTCCCGGAGGGGAGCAGGGCGGGATCTGGGTGGGTCGGCGACGATCGGGCACCGGATCAGGCATGGGCCGCGATGCCGCCCGTGGCGATGGTCCGGGCGCGCTTGCCGTGGAAGTACGAGCGCAGCCAGGGATGGTCGCTCGCCAGCATCTCGTCGATCGTGCCGGCGGCGATGATCTGGCCGTCGCCAAGCGCCGCGATGCGGTCGCAGGCGGTGTAGAGGCTGTCGAGGTCGTGGGTGACCATGAACACGGTCAGCCCCAGCGTCTCCTTGAGGGTCGAGACGAGGTCGTCGAACTCGCCCGCGCCGATCGGGTCGAGGCCCGAGGTCGGCTCGTCCAGGAACAGGATCTCGGGATCGAGCGCCAGGGAGCGGGCCAGAGCCGCGCGCTTGATCATGCCGCCCGACAGTTCAGAGGGCAGCTTGTCGGCGGCGTCGGGCTTCAGGCCGACCATCTCGATCTTGAGCCGGGCGAACTCGTCGAGCAGGCGCTCGGACAGGTTCAGGTGCTCGCGCATCGGCACCTGGATGTTCTGCTTGACGGTCAGCGCCGAGAACAGGGCGCCCTGCTGGAACAGCACGCCCCAGCGCTGCTCCATCCGGCGCCGCTCGGCGTAGGTCAACGCGTCGACGTCGCGGCCGAACACCTCGATCGTGCCGGCCCGCTTGGGGTTGAGACCCAGGATCGTCCGGGTCAGCACCGACTTGCCCTGGCCCGAGGGCCCGACGAAGCCCAGGATCTCGCCGGCGCGGATGTCCAGGCTCAGGCCTTTCAGGATGTTGCGGTCGCGGAAGCCGACCACGAGGTCGCGCACGCGGATGATCGGCGCGGGGCCATTCGGCGAGGCGGTCATCGGGGCATCCATCGCGGCGGCCTCAGAAGTCGATCGCGGCGAAGAACACCGCGAACAGGCCGTCGAGGACGATGACCATGAAGATGGACTTCACCACCGACGCGGTGACGTGACGGCCGAGCGATTCCGCGGAGCCCTCGACCGCGAAGCCCTCGATCGTGGCGATCACCCCGATGGTCAGCGCCATGAACGGCGCCTTGATCAGGCCGACCATGACGTGGTGCACGCCCACCGCCGCCTGGAGCCGGACCAGGAACTGGTCGAGGGTCAGGCCGCCGTAGAGCATCGCGGTGAGGCCGCCGCCGGCGAGGGCCGCGAGGTCGCCGATCAGCGTCAGCATCGGCAGGCCGATCATCAGCGCGAGCACCCGGGGCACGATCAGGATCTCGACGGGGTCGAGACCCATGACCCGGAGCGCGTCCACCTCCTCGCGCATGCGCATGGAGCCGATCTCGGCGGTGATCGCCGAGCCCGAGCGGCCCGCGACCATGATCGAGGTGAGCAGCACGCCCATCTCGCGCAGGATCAGGAGGCCGATCAGGTTGACCACGAAGGTCTGGGCGCCGAAGCGCTGGAGCTGGAAGATGCCCTGCTGGGCGACGATGCCGCCCACGAGGAACGAGATCAGCACGATGATCGGCGTGCCGTTGAGCGCCACCTGCTGGATCTGGTTGATCAGGGCGTTGCCGCGGAACGTGCCGGGCCGCAGGGCGACGCGCCCGCAGGCGGCGATCAGCTCGCCCAGGAAGGCGAGGGCGGTGACGAACTCGTGGCCGCCCTGCACGGTCCGGCGCCCGGTGGCGTCGAGCAGGCCGACGACCGGGCCGTGCTGCCGCGGCGGCGGCGCGTCCGGCTCGCGCAGCCGGACCTCGCCCAGCAGGGTGCGGTGCTCCGGGCGGGCGCCGAGATAGGTGAGGGCGCTGCCCGCCTGCTCGATCTCGGCGCGGGTCCGCTCCAGGACCCAGGCGCCGAGGGTGTCGAGGCGCTCGATCCCCGACAGGTCGACCGCCACCGGCCCGGCGCGGCCGGCCGCCGCGATGCGCGCGGCCGCGGCCTCGACGGTCGGGGCCTGGTCGGCGGTCCAGCGGCCGTCGAGCGCCAGGCGGCCGTCGGCCGACCGGTCCCGCAGCGCGGCGCCGGCCAAGGCGCCGGGAACAGTGCCCTCGCTCAGCAACACCCTTACTCCTCGATCGAGGCACCACCCTGCCCGGCGGTTATGACGACATTACGGTTGACGATCCGTCTCCAACCTCACCCCCAGCGCGCGGCGGGAGGCCAGGGCGAGGCCCAGGCCCGCGGCGGCGAGCGGCGCCATCAGCAGGAAGGCGAGGGGGCCGCCGGCCCGGTAGGCGACGCCGCTCGCCAGGGTCGCGACCACCGAGATCCCGGCATTGACCGCGCTGAGGGTGCCCTGCGCCCGGCCGCGCGCGCCGTCGGGGGCGTAGGCCGAGACCGCCGCCATGGCGCCGAGCTGGGTCGCCCCGAAGGTCAGGCCGTGGAGGCACTGGAGCGGCACCAGCGCGGCGAGATGGTCGCCGAGGAGGTACATGCCGATCGCCCGCAGGATCGCCGCGACGGCCCCGGCACCGAGGAGCCGCACCGGGCTGCGCCAGGCGGCCGGCAGGGCGGGCAGGCCCGCGAACAGGGCGATCTCGGCCAGGACCCCGGTCGCCCAGAGCGCGCCGACCCAGGTCGGCGGGATGCCCTGGCCGGTCCAGTAGATGCTGCCGAACCCGTAGATCGCCCCGTGGCTCGCCTGGATCGCGGCGGCCGCGCCGATGCACAGCCAGAGCCGCCGCGGCAGCCGCTTCCGGCCGGCGCCCTCCGCCGACGGCGGCAGGGCCGCCACCGCGCGGCTGCGCCACGCCACCAGCCCCGCGCCGAGGGCGAGGCCGGTCAGGAGCAGCGGCACGGCGAGCCGGCCGCCGAGCGCCGTCAGCAGCAGCCCGCCCGCGAGGTTCGCCAGCAGGAACGCGACGGAGCCCGCCATCCGGATCCGCGCGTAGGTCAGGCGCGCGTCCCGGCGCACGGCCGCGAGCGTCAGGTAGTCGATGCAGGGCACGAGCGGCGCGCCGGCGACCGCGTTGAGCACGATCAGCCCGGCGAGCAGCGGCCACCCGATCCCGGCCGCGGCGGGCATCAGCGCGTAGGTCAGGCTCAGGGCGAGGCTGCCGAGCAGGATCAGCCGCCGGGGGCCGAGGCCGCGGTCGAGGAGGCTCATCAGCGGCGCCGTGGCGGCGATCCGCGTGGCGATCGGCAGGGCGAGGAGGACGCCGATCACCCGGGCATCGAGCCCGAGGGCGTCGAGCCACAGGGGCATGAAGGGCATCGCGATGCCGATCTCGGTGAACACCACGGCGTAGAGCAGCGACAGGCGCGCCGGGCCGGACGGGCGGAGCAAGGCGGGTCTCGACGAGCGGGATCGGGAAGGCGGGGCGGGGAGGGCGTCCGTAAGCGCCCGTTAAAGGGCCTCTGTCAAATTCGCGGCGATCGGTGCGCACCGGGGCGGGCCGCCGCCGCGCCCGCATCGAGCGTCCAGAGAGGCCCATGTTCGGTTCCGTCAACCCGAGCGCGCACGCTTCGGCCGAGTACGAGGCGATCGAGGCGACGATCAGCGCCAGCGAGCGCGGCCGCTGGTTCCTCGCCGAGTACGCCCGGCGCAACCGGGGCGCGGAGACCGAGGTATTGCTCGGGGCGATCGCGCGACTGGAGCGGAGCGTCACCGCCGACCGCGGACAGGAGGCCTTCGGACACCTGCGCGGCAACCTCCTCGACATGGCCGACGCGATCAGCCGGACCAAGGGCGAGATCGCCGCGCTCAACGCCCCGAACAGCGACGAGACCCGGCTGACGCAGGCGTCGCTCGCCCTCGACGCCATCGTGCGCGAGACCGAGCAGGCCACCTCCGACATCCTCGGCGCCGCCGAGTCGATCCAGGAGGCAGCCTGGACCCTGCGCGAGCGCGGGGCCGACGCGCGGGCCTGCGACGCCCTCGACCGCCACGCGACCGCGATCTACACGGCCTGCTCCTTCCAGGATCTCACCGCGCAGCGCACCGCCCGGATCGTCTACACCCTGCGCTACCTGGAGGACCGGGTCTCCGCGATGATCGCCATCTGGGGCGAGGACGCGGTGCGGGTGCCGCCCCACCGGGGCGCGCGGCCGGTCGGCGAGCCGGCCGATCTGAACCAGAGCGACATCGACCGCTACATCGCCATGGACGTGCCGGCCGTCACGGTGGCGGCCCTCGTGGCCCGCCCCGGCAGCCCGGCGCTGCACGAGGACCTGGTGTTCCTGCCGGTCCAGGCGGAGGCCCGGGCACCGGAGGCCGAGCCGGAGACAGAGGTCGCGGCCGAAGTGCCGGCCGCGCCGGAGCCGGTGGCGGAGGCCGAGCCGGACGCCGTGTCCGAGCCGACGGGAGCGGCCGCGCTGGCATTCGCCCCGGAACCGGACCTAGCCGCCGCGGCGGGGGACGGGCCGGAGGCCGCACCCGCGGCCGACTTGCAGGCCGGCTTGCGGGCCGGCTTGCAGGCCGGCTTGGAGGCCGATCTGGTAGCCGACTGGGCGGTCGATCTCGAGGCTGCCCCGGAGCCGGAGCCGGCTCCGGAGGTCGCCTCCCTTCCCGTCGCCGATCCGTCCGCCGCGGACGCGCCGGAGGCCGCCACCGCGATCGAGGAGGCGCTCGAGACGGACGTCGAGGAGGATGTCGCGCAGGACATCGCGCGGGACGTGGCCGACCTCACCTGGGGCGAGACCGTCGCGGCCGCTCCCGAGCCGGCGATGCCGCCGGAGGAGCCGGCCCTGAGCTTCGCCGAGATCGACGCGCTGACGCCGGAGCAGCGGCTCGCGCTGTTCGCCTGACGGGTCCGGCCCGGCCCCGACGTCCGGTGCGCTCCGGCAGGCGCGCGCCGGCGCGGACCCTGCTATCAGGGGCGCCCCCGGCAACCCCGAGCACGCGCATCCGTGGCCCTGCACCTGATCAAGCTCTGCGTCGGCCCCGCCACCATCGCCGACCTCGAGGCCCGGCAGGCCCGGTTCCGCGCCGAGGCGCTCCGGGACGGCCGGCAAGCGGCCCCGTTCCACGTCACCCGCACCCTGCCCAAGCGCCACCGCGAGATCACCGGTCAGGGCTCGATCTACTGGGTGATCCGCGGGACGCTGTCCTGCCGGCAGGCGATCACCGCGATCGAGCCGCTCACGGACGCGGACGGGATCCCGCGCTGCCGGCTGGTCTTCGATCCCCGGCTCGTCCCGGTGGCGCCCCGGCCCTACCGGCCGTTCCAGGGCTGGCGCTACCTGACCGCGCGCGACGCGCCGGCCGATCTCGGGGCCGAGGCCTCGGGGGACCTCGCCGAGATGCCCGAGGCCCTGCGGCGCGAGCTGGTCGGCCTCGGCCTGCTGTGACGGCGGGACGGCGCCCGCGCCGCCCGGTCCCGCGCGCGTGACCTCCGATGCGGGGGAGGGCGCGGCGGGTCTTTTCGTCCCCGGCATGGACCCCGCCGGCGCCGCGGGCGGCCCCGGCGGGATCGGTCCTACGCCCCGTCGAAGCGCCCGCTGGCATGGGCCAGCATCGTGTAGACCTTGCCGGTCTCCGAGGTCAGGTAGGCGTCGGTGCGCTTGGCGTCGCTGTCGTTCTTGACCACGTCGCCGAGCAGGCGCTCGAACTCGCTGACGTAGCGGTCGACGCTGCGGCGGAACTCCGCGTCGGTCCTGTAGCGGCGCTGGATCTCCGAGAAGGTGGCCCGGCCCTGCGGCGTGTAGATCCGCGGGTCGAACAGGTTCGGCTCGCCCCGGCGGTACCGTTCCCAGAGGTCGACCGCGGTCCGGTGCTCGATCATCTTGGCGATGTCGGTCGAGATCGTGTCGAGGGCGATCCGCCCGGTCTCGGCGGCCGCCACAGCCGGGCGGCGGGCCGCCGGCGCGGGCGCCGGGGCCGCGGCCGGCACGTCGGCCGCCGGCTCCTCGTCGTCGTCCAGCGAGGCGCGGGTCAGCAGGTCGGAGAGCCAGCCGCGCTTGTCGCCGGCCTGCGCCGGGCGGGCGGGCGCGGACGGGCGCGGCGCCTCGATCTTGGCCGTCGCGGGGCGGGGCGCCGCCGCGGGCGCCGGCAGGGCCGGAG